>NZ_JBCPGA010000024.1:0-34406 GCF_040914135.1 Ruminococcus sp. RTP21204st1_B2_RTP21204_210225
TTTATTTTATCAGATTTTTGCCTATCTCTCTTTTCTTTTTTCTTAATTTTGTCCAATATCTATTGTAGCACTACAACCTGTTTGGCTCTTCGCTCCCAAAACGCTTGACAAGAAGCCTTAAAAGATTTATAATTAAAAGGAATGTACGAAATGAAATGAGGATATCAATGACTGAGAATTTTTCGGAAATAATAAATGAGGAAACCGCTTCGCAGAAGCTGCTCCAATGGTCTGGTGAATACGAAAGAACTTGCGGTCACAAGCCGCTTGCCCTTATCCATTCATACGGCTGTCAGCAAAACGTCAGCGACGGTGAGAAAATAAAAGGTATGCTCTCAAAGGTGGGCTATGACTTCACATCCGATGTGAACGAGGCTCAGCTTATATTGTATAACACCTGCGCTGTAAGAGAAAATGCCGAGGACAAGGTGTTCGGCAAACTTGGCGACCTTAAACATCTCAAAGAAAACAATCCCGAGCTTATTATAGGTATCTGCGGCTGTATGGCTCAGCAGAAGCACGTTGCCGAGAAGATAAAAAAGACCTACCGTCAGGTGGATCTTGTTTTCGGAACTTTTGCATACAACGATATGTATAATATGCTGTGGGAGATAATATCAAAGCATGACAGGATATTCAATCTGTCAGAAAATCATGTTGACATAAACGAGGACTTTTTACAGCTCCGTGACGATAAGATAAGAGCCTTCGTGCCTATCATGTATGGCTGCAACAATTTCTGCACCTATTGCATAGTGCCTTACGTCAGGGGCAGAGAACGCAGCAGAAAGCCTGAGTCCGTTATCGCAGAGGTAAGAGCACTTGTGAAAAACGGCTATAAGGAAATAACACTGCTTGGTCAGAACGTTAATTCCTACAGTTATGGTTTTCCTGAGCTTTTGAGAGAGCTTGACAAGATAGAGGGCGATTTCCGCATAAGATTTATGTCAAGCCACCCAAAGGACGCAAGCCATGAGCTTATTGACGCTATACTTGAGTGCAAAAAGGTGTGCAAGCATTTGCATCTTCCTGTGCAGGCAGGCTCAGACAGGATACTAAAGCTTATGAATCGCCGCTATACCACGGCGGATTATCTGAAAATAATCGACTATGCCAGAAGCAAAGACCCTGAGTTTTCATTCACAACAGACCTTATCGTTGGCTTTCCCAGTGAAACATACGAGGAGTTCTGCGAAACTAAGGAGCTTATCAAAAAGGTAAAGTACGATAATATCTATTCTTTTGTGTATTCAAGACGAAGCGGCACAAAGGCTGCCGAAATGGAGGATCACATCTCAGATAAACAGAAGGGTCTGTGGCTGAGAGAACTGCTTTTGGAGCAGAGAGAGGTGTCAACAGCGTGGCTTTCAAGATTTGTGGGAAGAACTGTAACTGTGCTGCCAACAGGTGAGGGCAGAACTGGCGCTGATTATCTCACAGGCAAGAGCGACGAGGATATGATCGTCGAGGTGAAAGCAGATAAAAAATATATCGGTAAATTCATTCAGGTTCGCATAACAAAAGCAATGAACTGGGCTTTGAGAGGCGAGCTTGTTGAAGATAAATAACAGCGAAAGCTGAATAATATTTAAAGGAGAATTACCATGGATGTAATTGAAATGACAAGAAAGCTTGGACAGGCTATTCAGGAAGACGAGAGATACAAGGCTTATATGGAGGCTTGTTCTATCAATGATACAGATGTTGAGATACAGAACAAAATAGGCGAGTTCAATCAGCTCCGTTCACAGCTCAGCGTTGAGATGCAGAAGCCTGATAAGGACGGCGAGAAGATGACAGCACTTGACACTCAGATCAGAGAGCTTTATGACGAGATCATGGCTATGCCTAAGATGATCGCATTTAACGAAGCTAAAGAAGTTATGGATAAGCTCCTCGGCTCTGTAAACTATATCATCTCAATGGCTGCAAACGGCGAAGACCCAATGACTTGCCCAGAGGAAGCTCCTCATAGCTGTTCAGGAAGCTGCGCATCATGCGGCGGCTGTCACTAAGACAGTATCAAAAAACGAATAACAGTCAGGGGGAGCTTATCCCCCGTCTGCCCGAATCCGAAGATACCTTCGGACTGGGGCGGATAATTTCTATGGCGATATGACACCAAAAGTGTTCGTATCGAAAAAACAAGTAGGGGCGAACAGTGTTCGCCCGCATTTTGAAAGCATGAGAATATTGCGGTATGATAAATTTATGAAACGGAGTGAGTTTGAGTGGAAACCAAAGATATAGATTTTTCAAAGCTGTCACCTATGATGAAGCAGTATTTTGAAGTAAAGAACAAATATAAAAACCATATACTGTTCTACAGACTGGGAGATTTTTATGAAATGTTCTTTGATGACGCTATCATTGCGTCAAGAGAGCTTGAGCTTACTTTGACAGGTCGTGACTGCGGACTAGAGGAAAGAGCGCCTATGTGCGGTGTGCCTCACCACGCCTGCGACGTTTATCTGAAAAAGCTTATAGAAAAAGGCTACAACGTGGCTATCTGCGAGCAGACCATGGACCCTGCCATGTGCAAGGGCATAGTGCCGAGAGAGGTCATAAGAGTAGTCACCCCCGGCACGCTTATCGAAAGCAGTATGCTTGATGAAACGTCCAACAACTATATCTGTGCATTTTATATGAGAGCCAAGGAAAGCGCATTGTGCCTTGCGGATATTTCCACAGGCGAGGTGCATCTGTTTGAGTTTGAGGGCAAGGAAATGACAAGCTCGGCTATAAATGAGCTGTCGAGATTTTCACCTGCGGAGATTCTTATAAATGACGCTTTTCTTTCAAATAAAGAGCTTTCAAGCTTCATAAGAGAAAAGCTCAAGACCAGCGTTCAGCTTTTGGAGGAGAACGATTTTTCCCCTGAGATACATACAGAAGAGGTGCTGAAACAGTTTTCCACAAACAGCCTTGAATCTATTGGCGTTAAGCCTGACACAGTTGCAGCATTTGCAGTGTGCGGACTTTTTGCATACATACACGATACACAGAAAGCACTGGTGGGCAGATTTTCCGAGATAATAAAGCATGACGCCGACCCTATCATGACTATCGGCTTTACCGCAAGAAGGAATCTGGAGCTTACAGAAACTCTCAGAAATAAAGAGAAAAAAGGCTCGCTCCTGTGGGTGCTTGACCATACCAAAACTTCCATGGGCAAGCGTATGCTAAAATCCTTCCTGGAACAGCCCCTTGTCAATCCTGCAAAGATAATCGACAGACTTGACGCTGTTGAACAGCTCACAATGAAGCCTGTTGAACTTGGAGAGCTAAAGGAGATACTGGGAGGAGTCTATGACCTTGAAAGACTCATGACAAGGGTCATGTATAAGACCGCTACTCCTAGAGATCTTAAATCACTGTCGCTGACAGCACTTAAACTCCCTGAGATAAAGGAGCTTCTCAAAGGTTTTGATTCAAAGCTTCTTGCAAACTGCAACAATAAAATATCCACCCTTGAAGCTATCTCAAACCTTGTTGAGAACGCCATTGTTGACGAACCGCCTGTTAATGTCAAGGACGGCAACGTTATCAAAGACGGCTTCAACGAACAGCTTGACGGACTGAGAAATATAATCTCAGGAGGCAAGGGTATAATTGATGATATTGCAGAGCGTGAAAGAGAAAAAACTGGTATCAAGAATCTGAAAATAGGCTATAACCGAGTTTTCGGATATTATATCGAGGTAACAAAGTCTTACTATGACCTTGTGCCTGACAACTATATAAGAAAACAGACCCTTGCCAACTGCGAGCGTTTTATCACGGACGAGCTTAAAGTCGCAGAGAACACTATCCTCGGTGCAAGCGATAAGATAGTTACTCTTGAGCAGGAAATATTTGCGGAGATAAGAGATTTTGCCGCCACACAGCTTAGACTTGTGCAGGAAACTGCCACAGCAGTGGCTCAGATAGACGTGCTTTGCTCGTTTGCAACTGCGGCGGTGAACAATAACTATACAAAGCCTGAGATAGCCATTGACGGCATTATTGATATCAAAAACGGCAGACACCCCGTTGTTGAGCTTATGCAAAAAGACGAGGTGTTCGTGCCTAACGACACATATCTTGATCTTACAAGCAACAGAATGGCTGTCATCACAGGTCCGAATATGTCAGGTAAATCAACATATATGCGTCAGGTTGCTCTTATCACCCTTATGGCGCAGATAGGCTGTTTTGTGCCTGCGGACTATGCAAAAATATCTGTGGTCGACCAGATTTTCACAAGAATAGGTGCGTCTGACGATCTCACCGCAGGTCAGTCTACCTTCATGGTGGAAATGAGCGAGGTTGCAGATATCGTAAAGCACGCCACCAAGAACAGCCTTGTTATCCTCGACGAAGTGGGCAGAGGTACTTCAACCTTTGACGGTATCTCCATTGCAAGGGCAGTGTCGGAGTATATCTCCACCAACAGATCAATGGGCTGCAAGACCCTGTTTGCAACACACTATCATGAGCTTATAAGCCTTGAAAAAGAGCTTGACGGCGTGAGAAATTTCTCCGTCGCAGTAAAGCGTCAGGGGGATAGTATCAAGTTCCTTAGAAAGATAGTTCCGGGCGGAGTTGACGAAAGCTACGGCATAGAAGTTGCAAAGCTTGCGGGACTGCCGAACAAGATAATAAACAGAGCCAAAGAGCTTCTCGAACAGCTTGAAGCGGAAAACAAAAAGGCAAGACTTGCCGCTCAGCAGATAGAAAGCGACCAGATATCCTTTGACAAAATAAGCGACAGCATCGTTACTGACAGACTTAGAAAAACCAACATAGACGAAATGACCGACAGCGAGCTTAGAGATTTTGTGAAAGACTTGCTGAAATATGTTTAGGTGAGTGTTATGAAAAAGTGGTATGACGAGGAATATGAGTTTGAAATAGAGGTCACGGGCTTTCTCCGTGGCGACCATACGGAAAGATATTGCCGAAACGGCGAGGAGATAGGGGATAAATATTTCTGCACCTATGGCTGTCCTGTGAATAAGGACGGCTATGGCATTTGCAGTAAAACAATGATGATGCTTTATCCCATTATGGAAGCTGTCCGCAGTGGGGGAGATCTCACTAAGATAGGTGGCGACAGCAAATATACAAAAACTATCGTCTGTCCTGACGGCTGTGTCATGTTCCGCTTGACAGCAAAACCGACAGGCAAGGAGAATTTTCATACAGGCGGCTTTTGGAAAGAGCCATAGAAAAGGATAGAAAAATGTCAGAAATAAAAGTTCTGAGCAAGGAAGTTTCCGAGCTTATTGCGGCAGGCGAGGTAATAGACAGACCTGCTTCAATAATAAAGGAACTTCTTGAAAACGCAATAGACGCAGGTGCGAACGTCATAACAGTTGAGATAAAAAACGGTGGCCGCACCTATATAAGAGTGACGGATAACGGCAAAGGTATCTCAAAAGATGATCTGCCTATAGCCTTTCTTCGTCATGCAACAAGTAAGATATCAGTAAAAAATGACCTTGACAGTATTATGACCCTCGGCTTCAGAGGTGAAGCACTTGCTTCTATCTGTGCAGTATCCAAGGTAGACGTGCTTACGAAACGTCCCGAGGAGGATTACGGCACGCATTATGTTATCGAGGGCGCAGTGGAAAAGACCTGCGAGGAGTGCGGCTGTCCTGACGGCACAACATTCGTTGTGAGGGATATTTTCTATAATGTCCCTGCAAGACTAAAGTTTCTGAAAAAGGACGTTTCAGAGGGCAATTTTGCCGCAGACCTTGTTACAAAGCTTACCCTTTCACACCCTGAGATATCATTCAAGTTCATCAGGGATAATAAAGTTGAGATATTGACAGCAGGGGACGGCAAGATATATTCCGCAGTTTATTCAGTTTATGGCAGAGATTTTGCAAACTCCATGCTTGAAGTTGACTATACATGGCAGGGTATGCACATAACAGGCTTCACTGTGAAGCCTCTGTCTGCAAAGCCTAACAGACGTTTTCAGAATTTCTTTGTAAATAAAAGATATGTGAAGTCAAGGGCTTGTGCGGCGGCACTTGAAGAAGCCTACAGAAATCTTCTTATGACGGGAAAATTCCCGGCTTGCGTGCTTTATATCGATATCCCACCGAATACCATAGATGTGAACGTCCACCCTACTAAAATAGAAGTGCGTTTTTCAGACGAAAAGCTTATGCACGAGGCTGTGTTCTTTGCGGTGAAAAATTCCCTTATGAAGAATGACAGACCTAATGAGATGCACCTTGAAAATAGACGGAATTTCACCGACAGAGAACTTTTTGATATACCTAAAAAAGATAACAGCGTTCAGCTTAAATTCGCCATGGAGGATAATAGTCAAAAGCCTGCCGTGCAAAAGACTGAAACGCCTGCACCGATACCGCAGGCAGAGAAGCAGTACGATAATTCGTACAGCTATCAAACACCTGCACCAACGCTTAAAACAGTCGAGAGCAGGAGCATTACGCCTGAGGAGAAAGAAAAACTCAGCGGCAGTGACGATATGTTCCTTGCAAGCCTTGAACAGCCTGCAAAGAAAGAAACAGCTGTCACAGAGCTTTCAGGCCCTGAGCCGAAGCCCCATAAGGTGACAGTGGAGGAGATAAACAAGGCGATAAGCGAGATACCTCTCCCCGAAGAGCCGGAGGAGCAGAGCGGAGAAGCTTTCAAGTTTATCGACGCTCAAAGCTTCACAAAGAAAAAGCCTGTTTCCGTTATCGTGGAGGAGAAAGAGCCTGAAAAGCCGAAGCCTGTTGTGGTGGGCGAGCTTTTCAAGACCTATGTTGTGGCACAGGTGGGGGACGAAATGATACTTATGGATAAGCATGCCGCCCATGAGAGATATATTTTCGAGAGGATAAAAAGCGATGCCGAACAGCTTGAAACGCAAATGTTCCTAGAACCTATCATGGTGTTGCTTTCCTATGACGAGTATGACGCTCTCACCGCAAACCTCGATAAGGTGTCACAGCTTGGCTTTGAGATAGAGCCTGACGTTGCGCCAACTGTTGCAGTAAAGGGCGTGCCTATCATTCTTGGTGACGATAACCCTGCTGATATAATCAGCGAACTTGCAAAGAATTTTATCGAGAATAAACTCAATCCGCAAATAGAGCTGTTTGACGACCTATACCATTCTATCGCCTGCAAAGCGGCAATAAAGGCGAACGATACCAACAGCGGAATAGAATTGCAGGCGCTAGTGAACGCCGTTTATGGTCAGGAAAATATCAGATATTGCCCTCATGGCAGACCTGTTATGATAACCCTCACCAAAAGAGATATCGAAAAGCAGTTCAGACGAGTTCTATAAAAAATGCAGGAGGCGAAAGCTATGGAAAATAAAATACCTCTCCTTGTCATTGCAGGGCCTACCGCCAGTGGAAAGACCGCCTGCGCAGTGGAGCTTGCAAAGATATATGACGGTGAGATAGTTTCCGCAGACTCTATGCAGATATATAAGGGTCTGAGCATCGCCACTGCAAAGCCTACCAAAGAGGAAATGCAGGGCGTGCCACATTATCTTGTAGATTTTCTCGAGCCTGAGCAGGCTTTTTCCGTGGCAGACTATGTGAAGCTCGCAGGTGAGCGTATCAGAGAGATACACAGCCGTGGCAAAGTTCCTATTCTCTGCGGGGGAACAGGACTATATATAAGCTCACTTGTGAACAACGTAATCTTTGACGATACCGAAACGGACGGTTCAGTCAGAAAACGTCTTGAGGAGGAAGCCAAGACGCTGGGCGGTCACGCTTTGTGGGAAAGGCTCAGAGAGGTCGATCCCGAAACTGCGGAGAAAGTCCATGAGAACAACCTGCCAAGGGTCATACGAGGACTTGAAGTCTTTGAAACTACAGGTATACCGCTTTCACAGCATAAGGTGAACAGCCGTCGTGAGAAGTCGCCATATAACGCCTGCATTATCGGTCTTACAGCTTCCGACAGACAGTATCTCTATGACCATATAAACCGCCGTGTTGACATAATGGTGGAAAACGGGCTTATAGAGGAGTGCAGAGTTTTTTATGACAGCTTTACCCCTGCTACAGCTTATCAGGCGATAGGCTATAAGGAGCTCGTGCCGTATTTTGAAGGCAAAGCTGAGCTTTGTGAATGCCTCGACAAAATCAAACAGGAAAGCCGTCATTATGCCAAAAGACAGCTTACTTGGTTTAGACGAGTTGACGGAATTCAGTGGGTGGAAACAGATAAATTTGATAGTTTTCAAAAAATTATAGAAAATATCAAAAATATTATAGCCAAATCGGAAATTATGTGATATAATATAATTTGAAAGATTTTATAGTAAAAAAGCAATACATTGCTGTAAAAATTTTTAGGAGTGTTATTTATGAATAAGAATCTTAATCTTCAGGACGTTATACTCAACCAGATCAGAAAAGACAAGATAGCGTCTACTTTTATCCTTATGAACGGCTACCAGTTCAAAGGCGTTGTAAAGGGCTTTGACAGCTATGTTGTAGTTCTCGATTGCGAGGGCAAGCAGAACATAGTTTATAAGCATGCTATCTCAACTATCGTTCCGTCAAGATATATCAACGTTCTTGACGCCGCAGGCAATTCAGATATTTAAGAGGGCAGTAAAAAATGAATTCTCTGACCGTTAAAATACTTACCGGTCTGCTTTCTGTGCTGATAATCACAACTATCGGCAGTCAGATATACAGTGCACTTACAGAGCGTCATGATACCGAGGAAGCTGTGCTTGTTACTATCAATGAGGATATTGCTTTTAAGGGCGTTATAATCAGAGATGAAAAGGTGGTCACCTATGACGGCGGCGGAGTTTTGGATTATACCTATTCCGACGGCAGTAAAATATCTGTTGGCAATACCATAGCGTCAGTTTATTCTTCTGAGGACGCTGTTACAGCGAAAAACAAGATAAAGATACTTGAAAGCGAGATAGCCGCCCTTGAAAGAGCACAAAATCCGGGTACAACGAATTATGTTCAGCCTGAAACGCTCAAAAGCAAGATAGATAAGGAATATAAGGAGCTTCTCTCATATTCTTCTCAGGATAATTTCTCTGAGTTTGCAAAAACAAGAGAGGATATGTCCCTTGTGATGAATATTTATAATATCGTCACAAAGACCGAGCAGAGCTATGACGAAAGGATAAGCCAGCTTCAGGCGAAAGTAAAGGAACTGGAGGAACAGACCTCAGGCTCAGGAAAAACGATCACTGCTGACGAAACAGGCTATTTTGTTTCCTATGCAGACGGCTATGAGAGCGAGCTTACTATGGAGAACGCTTCCCAGCTCACTGACAAGGATATCCAAAAGGTCATCGACCAGCCTAGTAAGGACGCACCGAACGCCATTGGCAAAATGTTTTCCGACTATTCATGCAGGATAGCAGGGATCATGGAAAACGATAAAAGGATAACAGAGGGCGCATGGCTTAGAATGACGCTCAGTACCACAAAAAACATCTATGACGTTAAGGTGGAGTCTGTTAAGCCTTGCGAGGACGATGAGAACAAAGTGGTCGTCGTGCTTTCCTGTGACAGACTTGACGAAGCTCTTGTTGAGTCAAGAGTGCAGTCTGCGGAGCTTATCTTCGACGAGTATCAGGGTCTTAAAGTTCCAAGAAGTGCGATACGTTTTCAGGGCGATCAGAAGGGCGTTTATGTGATACTCGGCAAGGACGTTACCTTTAAGAAGATCAATGTTATTTATGAGGGCGATGATTATGTGCTCTCTGAAAATACCTCAAACGAGGATTATCTGCTGCTTTACGATCAAATTTTGTTAGAGGTGGTATCAGATGAAGATGTGCAGCAAAGTAGATCAGACAGCAACGCTGTCACCTCAGGATAATTATTTTCCGGAGGTTCTTGAAAACTGTAAGGAAATATGTTATAATGTAGAGAACGCCAAAGCAAAATGGCGTAAGCCTGACGAAGAAGTCAGGATAATGGCTGTCACAAAGACAGTGCCGCCTGAAAAGGTGAATTTCGCTGTGGCTCAGGGCTTTAAGCTGCTGGGCGAAAACAGGGTGCAGGAGTTTCTTTCCAAGAAGGAAGCTTACGATAAAAGTGCAGAAGTGCAGTTTATCGGACATTTGCAGACCAATAAGGTGAAATATATAATCAATGACGTTACTCTGATACAGTCTGTCGATAACCTGAAGCTTGCTCATGAGATAAGCAGGCTTGCAGTGAAGAATAATAAAACTATGAACGTCCTTGTGGAAATAAATATAGGCGACGAGGCTACTAAAAGCGGCGTTTCCGCTGAAATGGCTGAGGAGCTTGTAAGACAGACAGCGCAGCTGCCTAACGTTTCCGTAAAGGGACTTATGGCTATCCCTCCTGTTGGCTCAGGGGAGGACGTTTTTGAAAAAATGCACGGTATCTTTCTTAGTGTAAAGGAAAAGGATATACCGAACGTGTCTATGGATATTCTCTCAATGGGAATGTCTGGGGACTATGAGCTTGCCATAAAGCATGGCTCAAATTTGGTGAGGATCGGAACAAAGCTTTTCGGAGCTAGAAAATATTTGGAGGATTAAAAATGGGTGCAATGCAGAAATTAAAAAATCTCTTTGTAGGCGAAGATGAACTTGAGCAGGAGGACGCAATGTATCAGCAGCCGATGTATGAGAATAAAACAGAATACAACGAAGCACCAAAGAACACAGGTGCATATGGCAATAACGCACGTCCGGTAAGAATGGAGCAAACCACGACTTTGCAGATAGTTCTTGCAAGACCAAACGATTTTTCAGAGGTCAAGTCTATCGGCGGCGATATAAATGAGGGAAAGACAGTTCTTCTTAACCTGGAAACTGTAAAGAGCGAGGACGCAAAGAGAATACTTGACTTTATCTCAGGCGTTGCGTATGCAAATGGTGCAGACATCAAGATGATGGCTCAGAAAACTTTCGCTATCATGCCTAGAAACGTTGGCTTCTCAGGAGTTGACCTTATGAGCGAGCTTGAAAATAACGGCTATAGCTTCTAAAAATGGCTCGTGCTAAATATCAGTTTTTGCCCGACCTGTCTGAGGACGATATCCGTCTGTTAGACAGAGTGTCCGATTGGATAATGGCGGCTGATGAAAAGTATATAACAAAATTTTCTGCGTTTCTCGATGAAAGGCAGTGCCTGCTGTGCGAAAAACTCATGGCGTCTGTGAAATATGAGAATTATAGGCTTTGGGGCGGATATGAAAACGCCGCAAGGCGTATGCTGTGCGTCTATCCTGAATATGGCGAGGCAGAAAGTGAGGATTTTCCTATCACTGCAATTACACTGCTGTATCGCAAAGAGGATAAAATAACTCACAGAGATATCCTAGGCTCGCTTATGGGACTAAGAATAAAAAGAGACAGCGTTGGCGACATTCTTGTGGGAGAGGGAAAGTCAGCGGTGTTCCTGCGTTCTTCTGTGGCAGGCGAGGTTACAAGCGCCCTGACGAAGGTCGGCAGAGCAGGAGTAAAGCTACAGGAGGGCTATGACGGCAGTATACATATTGAGCAGAAAACTCAGGAAATAAGCGGTACTGTGGCTTCCATGCGTGCAGATTGTATCTTAAGTCTTGCAGCAAGGATATCACGAGAAAAGTCAGCACAGCTTATAAAAAACGTGGGCATCGAAATAGACCATATGCCGAAAAATTCACCGAAAATACCTCTTGAAGAGGGCTGTACATTTTCAGTGAGAGGATACGGAAAATTCAAGCTGCTTTCAGTTGACGGCACAACTAAAAAAGACAGAATACATATAACTTTAAATAAATTTGTGTAAAGATCACGGAGGTCCTAGTATGTTAAATCCAAATAATATTAAAGGAAAAACTTTTGATACCGAGAAAAACGGTTATTCAAAAGAAGACGTAAAAGAATTTCTCGGGCAGGTAGCCGAGGATTATGCCGAAGTAGTAAAGGCAAATCAGGATACCGAAGCTAAGATAATCAAGCTCGTTGAGAAGATAAACGAGTACAGAGAGGACGAGGAGGCTATCCAGCAGGCTCTTGTCGTGGCTCAGAAAGAGTCAAATAAGATACTTACTGAGGCCAAAACTCAAGCTCACGATATGATCGAATCTGCCAAAACAGAGCAGGTAAGACTCGCAGAGCAGAGTGCCTCTGAGTGTGAGAGAATAGTTAAGGAACATAAGGAAAAGTGCGCTGAGCTTATCAGAACTAATACCGAGATAACAGAAAAGAAGATAAATGAAGTAAGAGCCGCTTATGACGAGGAGCTTGCTAAGTTTGAAAACCTCAAGGCTGAGGTAACTCAGTTCAAGGCTGACCTTACTCAGCTTTATAACAAGCAGATAAGACTTATTATGGAAATTCCTGCGTCCGAGCCTGCCGAGGATACAGCAGAGGAGTATGAGGAAGAAGAAACAGTCGAGGAAACTCAGGAAGCTGTAGAGGAGCAGGCAGAGGAAACAGCTGAGCCGGAGGAAACTGTTGAGGCTGAATCTGCACCTGTTACTGACAGTGAGCACGTTGAGAAGATACTTAACACTGGTTCTTTCGACCCTGTTATACCAAAGACAGCTCCTGCTGAGCTTAAATTTGGAAAAAATAATTAATATCAAGGCTCTGTTTTCCGCAGAGCCTTACTGTTCATAAATGGAGTAGGGAATAGATGTTTGTAATTTCGCTTGTTATCATGGCAGTTCTCGTTGCCGCCGACCAGCTCATAAAGCTCGCCGTGACAAATAACCTGCCGTTGAATGGTCAGCCTGTGGAGGTCATAAAGTTCGGCAGCTTTAAGGTGTTCAGCCTGACGCATATAAGGAATACTGGTGCAGCATGGAGCATGATGTCAGGAAAGACCTGGTTTCTTATCGGTCTGCCTGTTGTCGTACTGATCGTGGCGGTGATCTATATGTATAAGATACGCAAAGGCTCAAAGCTGGAGCTTGTGTCGCTGGCTATGGTGCTTGCAGGCGGTATCGGCAACCTTATCGACAGAATAAGGGTAAAAGAAGTTGTGGACTATATCAAGTTCGAGCCTATCAATTTCCCTATCTTCAACTTTGCGGATATCTGTATCGTTATCGGCGGAATTCTGTTCGTCATCTGTTTTTGCTTTCTTGACGAAAAGAAAAAGCCCATTCGTGACGATATAAAGGTCAAAGACGAAAATGACAAAGCTTGATTTTATTGCCACTGCTGAGCAAACAGGCGAGCGTATCGACAGATTTTTGTCAGCGCAGGATACAGGTCTTACACGTTCTGCTGTGCAGAAGCTTATCGAGGACGGTGGCGTCACAGTTGGAGGCAAAAAAGTATCGAAAAATTATAAGCTGCATAATGGTGACAGCGTTGAGATAATTATTTCTGACCCCGTGGAGCTTGACGTCAAGCCACAGGATATCCCCGTGGAAATAGTCTATGAGGACAGCGAGCTGCTCGTGGTGAATAAACCTAAAGGCATGGTGGTGCACCCTGCCGCAGGCAATCCCGATGGCACTTTGGTGAACGCATTGCTTTATCATTGTCAGGGCAGGCTTTCTTCAATAAACGGCGTCATTCGCCCTGGGATAGTTCATAGGATAGACAAAAATACAAGCGGTCTGCTGATCGTTGCCAAGACCGACAGCGCACATAACTTTCTTGCGGCTCAGATAAAAGAGCATAGCTTTACAAGAGAGTATGAAGCTGTACTCACAGGCGGTCGCCTAAAGACTCCTACCGGCACTGTGGACGCACCTATCGGCAGAAGCAAATATGACAGAAAGAAAATGTGCGTGACAGAGCAAAACTCCAAACACGCAGTTACCCATTATGAGGTGCTGGAGGAGTTCGGGCAGTGTTCACTGGTGAAATTCCGCCTTGAAACAGGTCGAACCCACCAGATAAGAGTACATTCCGCCTATATCGGTCACCCTGTCTACGGCGACGATGTTTACGGCAAAGCTGTAAAGGGAATCGAGGGGCAGTGCCTCCACGCAAAGAAAATTGGTTTTATACACCCTGCGACCAAGGAATATATGGAGTTTGACAGCGAATTGCCCGATTATTTTCAGGCGGTGCTGAAAAAACTCAGAGCAGGGAATTGACCCACGGAAGTGATTTTATGTTTGAAGATATATCAAAAGTCCTGCTTATAACGGATATGGACGGAACTTTTCTCCCCGCAAGCAAGATACCTACCCCGAAAACTCTCGCCGCTGTCAAGCGTTTTGAAGAGGCTGGGGGCAGATTTTCTATCGCTACAGGCAGAGCCATTCAGGCGGCCAGACAGTATTTTGACATGGTGAATGTGAATTGTCCTATCATAATGTCAAACGGTGGAATGGTCTACGATATCCATACGAAAGAGCAGATATATAACGTCTTTCTGCCAAGCTTTGCGGCGGATATCGTCAAGGAGATACTTGCCGATAATCCTTATGTTGGCTGTGAAGTGCTTACTGTCAACGAGGTCTATGTGCCAAGCATGACCCCTATGGAAAAGCGCCATAACGAGATCTGTAAGCTCATTCCCATTCAGTGTGCCGTTGACGAGATACCTGACAAGAACTGGTATAAGGTGCTTTTTGCAGTTGAGCCTGAGCGTATGGACGAGCTTATAAACTATGTGGCAAAAAAAGGCTACAAAGGTGTAGATTTTGTGCGTTCAAGTATCGAGTATTACGAGATACTTCCACAGAATATATCAAAAGGTACGGCTCTTGAGGAGCTGAGAAAAGCTTGTGGCATGGAGGATTTTACTTTCGTGGCTGCAGGCGACTATAATAATGATATTGAACTTCTTCAAGCGGCTGACGTGGCATATTGCCCGTCAAATGCGGCAGAGGAGGTCAAAAAGGTTGCGGATAAAGTCTTTGAGCAGTCCTGCGAGGAGGATTTTATTGCCGCAGTCATAGATGAAATTTTTGAAAAACTGAAGAAATAATATTTTTTTGGAGGTCAAAAGTATGGACGAAACATTAAAGAAACAGCTTGAGATCACAGCCTGCAAGGTTCGTCTTGGAATACTCGAGGGAGTATTCAACGCAAAGTCGGGTCATCCGGGCGGATCGCTCTCTATAGCAGATCTGCTTACTTATCTCTATTTTGCCAAGATGAACGTATATCCTGATAAGCCGGAAGAGCCTGAGAGAGATAGACTCGTGCTTTCAAAGGGTCACACAGCACCTGCACTCTATGCAACTCTTGCAGAAAAAGGCTTTTTTCCAAAGGAGGAGCTGAAGTCCCTCAGACATATCGGTGCAATGCTTCAGGGTCACCCTTGTATCTCTATCCCTGGCGTAGATATGTCCTCTGGATCCCTTGGACAGGGCATTTCTGTTGCCTGTGGTATGGCGCTTTCAGGAAAGCTCACAAGCGATACCTATAAGGTGTATACTATCCTTGGCGATGGTGAGATCGAAGAGGGTCAGGTATGGGAGGCTGCAATGTTCGCCGCTCATTATAAGCTTGATAACCTCGTTGCTGTTGTGGATAATAACGGACTTCAGATTGACGGAAAGATAGAGGACGTAATGTCGCCATATCCTATCGTTGACAAGTTTGCAGCATTTGGCTGGCACGTTATCACAGCCGACGCTCACGATTTTGACTCACTTGAAAAAGCATTCAACGAGGCAGAAACAGTATGCGGTCAGCCTTGCGTTATCGTAATGAAGAGTATCAAGGGCAAGGGCGTTTCATTTATGGAAAACAACGTTTCATGGCATGGCTCAGCACCTAACAAGGAGCAGTATGAGCAGGCTGTGGCAGAAATAAACGAACAGCTTAAAAGTCTGGAGGGTTAAGCAATGGCAGAATTGAAGAAGAAAGCTACAAGAGAAAGCTACGGCGAGGCTCTTGCAGAGCTTGGCGATAAGTACGATAACCTCTATGTTTTTGACGCAGACCTTGCTGCTGCAACAAAAACAGGTATATTCAAGAAGAAATTCCCTGACAGATTTTTTGACTGCGGTATCGCTGAGTCAAATATGATGGGCGTTGCAGCAGGTATGGCTGCAACAGGCAAGATACCATTTGCTTCTACATTTGCAATGTTCGCCGCAGGCAGAGCATTTGAGCAGGTAAGAAACTCTATCGGTTATCCTCACCTCAACGTGAAGATAGGTGCAACACACGCAGGTATCTCTGTAGGCGAAGACGGTGCAACACATCAGTGCAACGAGGATATCGCTCTTATGAGAACTATCCCTGGCATGGTGGTAATAAACCCTGCCGACGACGTTGAAGCAAAGGCTGCCGTTGAAGCCGCTATCCTCCATGAAGGTCCGGTTTATCTCCGTTTCGGCAGACTTGCCACACCTGTTTTCAACGACCCTGAAACATATAAGTTTGAACTTGGCAAGGGCGTTAAGCTCCGTGACGGCAAGGATATAGCTATCGTTGCAACAGGCCTTATGGTTTATGAGGCTATCGAGGCTGCAAAAACACTGGCAGCTGAGGGTATCGAAGCAACAGTTATCAATATCCACACTATCAAGCCAATCGACGAGGATATCATCGTTGAAGCTGCAAAGAATACAGGACTTCTTCTCTCAGTTGAGGAGCATAGCGTTATCGGCGGACTTGGCTCAGCCGTTGCAGACGTTCTTGCAGCAAGACACCCTGCAAAGCTTGTTAAGATCGGCGTTAATGACGAGTTCGGTCACTCAGGTCCAGCAGTAGACCTGCTCAAGGAGTACGGTCTCTGCGCAGACAATATCGTTGCAAAGGCAAGAGATGCTGTTAAGGCAAAGTAATAAAAACACCAAACGGACGGACATCTTCCGTCCGTTTTTTTGTACACAAAAAAGACACGCTTACGATCTTGTAAACGTGTCTTTTCTTATGCTTTTACAGTGCCTGCATGAGTGTCGATAATGTTGTTTATACATATGTAAAGATAAGGCTTAAGCTCGCCAATGTCCACAGGCTCGTTGTAAAGTATGGACGAGTAGCAGGTTGAGCTTACAAGCTCAACTATCATGAATATCATGACCTCAGGCTGAACAATATTATATGGAGCGTCAGCAAGCATAGCGTCATAAATGTTGCGGAAGTCGATGTCATCGTCCTTTATAGGCGACGTAAGAGCGTGCTTGAAAACGCCCCAGCTAAGATTCTTTGCAATAAAAGTCAAAAGCGACTTGTTCTCGTTTAGCTGGTTGATGATGTTGTCAACAATAAAAATAATTCGTTCGTTAAAGGTGAGCTTCTTGCCGCTCGCATTTAATGCCCCGATAGCGTTTCTGAAAAGCTGTGACGACTTATGAGAAACAAGCTTGTTTCTTATGTCATATTTGTCCTTGAAATAAAGATAAAACGTTCCTTTCGCCACACCAGCGTTGTTCACGATGTCTGAAATAGAGGTCTTGCTCACTCCCTTGGTGGTAAAAAGACTAAAAGCCGTGTTAAGCAGAGAGTCCTCCTTTACCTTTTTATTGGTATCAAGCTTGCCCATTTTAACACGTCCTTCCTTATTATAATATATACAATTTGTATGCCACACATACACAGATTTACTGTGGTTGACACTATATTTATTATAATACAAATTCTTGTTAAAGTCAACTGAGCAAAATGACCAATAGTCAGTTATGACCGTTGGTCATTTTGTGCAACTCTACAAAAAGAATGACTAATGGTCATTTTACTATTGACTGTTGGTCATTTTTGATGTATACTATGAATTGTTAAAAGACCGAAAGGTCAAAAACTATGTGAAGGGAATGACATTTGATGCAGAAATTTGGCAGAGGAGTTGTAAAATTCCGAGTACCGATACTCATAGTCAGCGTTCTGCTGCTGATACCGTCAATATTCGGTTTTCTCAGCACAAGAATAAACTATGATATTCTTTCATACCTCCCGTCAGACATTGAAACCATGAAAGGTCAGGATATAATGCTTGACGAGTTCGGCAAGGGTGGCTTTTCGCTGGTAATGCTTGACGGCATGGACGATAAGGACGTTGAAAAGGTCAAGGAGAAGATCGAAAAGGTAGACCACGTTTGCGATGTTCTCTGGTATGACACCTTGGCAGACGTTTCACTTCCAAAGGAAGTTCTTCCTGATGATATTTACGATTTCTTCAATACAGATAACTCCACAATGATGGCTGTCTTTTTTGACGAAGCGACCTCCGCTGATGGCTCACTTGAAGCTGTCAAGGAGATAAGAAGCATCGCTGGTGAGCAGTGTTTTGTAAGCGGTATGTCGTCAGTCGTTGAGGATATCAAGGATCTGACAATGCAGGAAGCTCCGATGTATGTTGTTATCGCAGTAATACTTACAAGTATCATACTTGCACTTACAATGGATTCGTTCCTTATCCCACTGTTCTTTATGCTCAGCGTGGGCATGGCGATAATCTATAACATGGGAACGAACTTCATACAAGGCGAGATATCGTTCATCACCGAAGCTCTTGCAGCCGTGCTTCAGCTTGCGGTAACGATAGACTACTCGATCTTCCTGTGGCACAGCTACAAAGAGGAGAAAGAAAAGCACCCTGGTGACAACAAAGAGGCTATGGCAGTCGCCATCGGCAAAACTATCACCTCAGTTGTTTCAAGCTCCATAACAACAGTTGCAGGCTTCCTTGCACTTTGCTTCATGAGCTACGAGCTTGGCATGGACATGGGTATCGTAATGGCAAAGGGCGTTGTTATTGGCGTTATCTGCTGCATAACAGTTCTCCCGTCAATGATACTTGTCTTCGATAAGGCACTTGAAAAAACAATGCACAAAGACCTTGTTCCAAGCCTTGAAAAGCCTTCAAAGTTCATTATCAAGCACCATGCAGCATTTATCGTACTCTTTATAGTTGTACTTATCCCTGCCGTATATGGTCAGATAAACACCAATGTCTACTATAACCTGACAGATACTCTTCCAAAGGATCTCAACAGTGTTATCGCAAACACAAAGCTAGATGAGGAATACAACATGGCAACGACCCATATGCTCCTGGTTGACGCTGATATGGAGCCAAAGGAAGTAAACTCTATGCTCGACGAAATGGGCAAGGTTGATGGTGTAAGCTTCTCAATGTCACTGGATACTCTTATCGGTCCGTCTATCCCTCGTGAGATAGTTCCTGAGTCAGTAACAAAGATACTCAAGAGCGACAAATGGCAGCTCATGCTGGTTGGCTCTGAATATAAGGTAGCTTCTGATGAAGAGAATGCCCAGATAGATGAGCTTAGCAAGATACTTAAATCCTACGATAAGGACGGAATGCTTATCGGTGAGGCGGCGGCAACAAAAGACCTTATCGACATAACAGATCATGACTTCAAGGTAGTAAATATAGTTTCTATCGCCGCTATCTTTATCATTATTCTTATTGCACTGCGTTCAGTTTCACTGCCTATCATTCTGGTAGCCGTTATCGAATTTGCTATCACAGTAAACATGGGTGTTCCGTGCTTTACGAATACCACTATACCGTTCATAGCGTCGGTAGTAATCGGTACTATCCAGCTTGGTGCAACAGTTGACTACGCTATACTTATGACAACAAGATATAAGACCGAGCGTAACGCAGGCAAAGATAAGCACGAAGCTGTCACTATCGCACTCACCACTTCAATGAAGTCTATCATGGTCAGCGCACTTGGCTTCTTCGCTTCAACATTCGGCGTTGGCGTATATTCAAGCGTAGATATGATCTCACAGCTTTGTACGCTAATGTCAAGAGGTGCAATAATCAGTATGATAACTGTTATCTGCATACTTCCTTCAATGCTTATGCTGTTCGATAAGGTAATAATCAATACAACAATGGGCATGAAGAAAAAAGAAAATAAGCTTTATAAGCTTCCTGAAATAAACTAATTGGTAAAGGAGATATAGTTATGAAAAAGTATTCAAGAGTTCTTGCAGGCATACTTGCCGTACTTCTTTCCGCAGGCTGCACAGGTCTTTATGCAGCAGCTCAGTCAGACAGCTCTTCCGCTGCCGACAGCACTGCCTCAACAACAAAGAGCGAATCAGATAAAAAAGATACAAAAGATACAAAGAAAGCTGATAAGTCTGACAGTGATACAGAAAAGCAGGCTAAGGAAGAAACAGTTTATGTTATCACTGACGCTTCCGGCAACAAGACAAAAACAGTCGTTTCCAACTGGCTGAAAAATCCACAGGGCGTAAAGAAGTTGGAGGACGTTTCCGACCTGACTGATATCGAGAATGTTAAAACAGACGAGGGCTTTACAGCCAATGGTGATAAGCTCACATGGGATACCGAGGGCGGAGATATCTACTATAAGGGCTATACCGATAAGGCACTCCCGGTTGATGTAAAGGTAACATATACCCTTGACGGCAAGGAGATTAAGCCTGAGGACCTCGCAGGCAAGAGCGGTAAGCTTACAGTAAGATATGACTATACGAACAACGATAAGAAAACTGTCAAGATAAACGGCAAGAAAACAGATATCTATGTTCCATACCTTATGGCAACAACAGCTATCCTTGATACTAACGTTTATTCAAACGTTGAAGTAACAAATGGCAAGCTCATTTCAGACGGAAGCAGACAGATACTTATAGGCGTTGCAATGCCTGGCCTTACAAAGAGCCTTGATCTTCAGGATAACGAAGATATCGAGATACCGGAGTACGTTGAGTTCACAGCAGACGTAAAGGACTTCGAGTCAACGACCTCTCTCACAGTCGCAACATCTGACATCTTCTCAAAGCTTGACCTTAGCGATATCGGTGATGCTGACGATCTTCAGGATAAGCTTGATGAGCTTTCTGATGCTACAGACGAGCTTGTAGACGGCACAGCAGAGCTTTACGCAGGCATCAAGAAGCTGTCCGATTCCTCAGGAACACTTATCACAGGTATCGACAAGCTTTATTCAGGCTCTAAGTCACTTGACGATGGTGCAAAGACACTTAACAGCGGTGCAACAAAGCTTCGTGACGGAGCAAAGACCCTTGATTCTTCAACAGGTGAGCTTATGAGAGGTATCTCCACAGCTCATAGTGGTTCAACAGCCCTCCTCGGTGGTTTTGATCAGGTAAACAGTGGTATGTCATCTTTGAAGAACGGCTCATCATCACTTTCAAGCGGACTTTCACAGGTATCCTCAGGCGCACAGCAGGTAAATAACGGTGCTGCAAGCCTTGCCGCAGGCACAAATAAGCTTGTTACAGGCGTAGGCGACCTCCAGACAGGCTCTAAAAAGCTTGCCGCAGGCACAAAGCAGACCTATGACGGTTCAACTGCACTGAAAAAAGGCGTTGCAACACTTAATGCAGGCGTTTCCACACTCTATGAAAAGGTGCAGTCACTCCCTGCAAGCGTTGAACTTCTTTCAAATGGCATAACAAAGGTAGATAACGCACTTACACAGTCTATCGCATACGACCAGCAGGTACTCGCAGGACTTGAGCAGCTTCTCGGCAATTACGAAGAAGGCTCAGCAGAGTACACGAGCATAAGCAATATGATAGAAGCCGTAAATGGCTCTATCCAGTATCAGCAGGGCGCACAGAGCGGCCTTGGCGATGTTTCAACAGGTGTCGGCACAATGGCAACCGAGGGCAAACAGCTTGTTGACGGCGTAACTCAGATATACAATGGTCTTAACGATAAGAAGAAAGGTCTTGTCGCAGGCGTTGATAATTTGAATGCAGGACTTAAAACAGTAAACGAGGGTGCTTCTGCACTTAAAACAGGTATCGGTACGCTTGCTAAGTCCAGCAAGGATCTTAACAATGGTGCAGCTACACTTTCCGCAGGTACAAAGAACCTCTCCGCAGGAGTAAACTCAGCACAGGCAGGCGCAAGCAAGCTTGATAAGGGCGTTGACAGCCTGAACACAGGCGTATCAAAGCTTTCAAACGGTGCAAAAACTCTTGACAGCGGTCTTGGTCAGCTTGACAACGGCAGCAAGCAGCTAAAAGACGGTACTGCAACACTCTATTCATCACTTGTAGAGCTTGCACAGGGTACAACAACACTTTCAAGCGGCAGTGCAGAGCTGTTCAGCGGTATCGGTCAGCTCAAAGACGGCAGCTCACAGCTTTCATCTGGTGTTAAGAAGCTTGAAAGCGGTGCAAAGACCCTTAAAGACGGCATGGCTAAGTATAAGGACGAGGGCATCGGCAAGCTCCTTGACATCTACAACAACGACCTCAAGGGACTTATCGACAGACTTGACGCTCTCAAGAAAGCAGCCGAGGATTCAACAACATTCTCAGGCGCAGCCGATGGCGTTGAAAGCTCAGTTAAGTATATTTACGAAACTGCGGCTATTGAAAAAGCAGACGAGTAATTTTTACTTCCCACACATAGCAAAGACCCCCTTGGACAGAAATGTCCGAGGGGGTCTTTGTATTTATAAACGTATTATCTGTACAAAAAAACGGACGGAATCTCTCCGCCCGTTTTATATATCCTACTGTCTTAGATAAACGCCGTTTTCTTCGATGTAGTCCTCCATATCCTGCTTGTATTCAAGATCAAGAGAATCTTTAGGAAGTGCATTGAGTGCTTTCTGACCAATGTCTTTTCTGAAATGCTCTCCCTCGAACTTTATCTTGGAAACAGCCTCATAAGACTTGTCCAGTGCGCCCTGAAGCGTGTAAGCATTGCAGGTAACACCCAGAACACGACCGCCGTTTGTGTAGAATTTGCCGTCCTCATACTTAGTGCCTGCGTGATAAATAAACGCTCCGTCTACCTGACCCTTGTCGTCCATACCGAACATCTCGATACCCTTTTTGTACTTAACAGGATATCCTCCGCTGGCCATAACAACACAAGTGCAGTAACCCGACTTCCAGCCGATCTTGACATCAGCCAGCCTGTGTTCATAAATAGCCTCAAATATCTCGCAAAGATCACCCTCCAGCATAGGAAGAACGACCTGCGTTTCAGGGTCGCCGAAACGGCAGTTGTATTCAATTACCTTTGGACCATTAGGGGTGAGCATAAGTCCGAAATACAAACAGCCCTCAAAAGTCCTGCCCTCAGCATTCATTGCATTGATAGTCGGCAGGAAGATCTTCTCCATGCACTCCTTGGCAATGTCCTCAGTGTAGTAAGGGTTAGGTGCAACAGTACCCATTCCGCCTGTGTTCAGACCCTTGTCGCCGTCCAACGCTCTCTTGTGATCCATTGAAGAGATCATAGGAACAACAGTCTTGCCGTCAGTGAATGAAAGCACAGAAACCTCAGGACCTGTGAGATATTCCTCCACAACGATAGTGGAACTGCTCTCACCGAACTGCTTGTCGTCTATCATGGAGTGTATAGCCTCCACAGCCTCTTTCTCACTCTCCGCCAGAATAACGCCCTTGCCAAGTGCAAGTCCGTCAGCCTTTATAACAGCAGGGTATGTGTTCTGTTCCTTGACATATTTTATAGCGTCCTCACTGTTTGTGAACACCTCGTATTTGGCTGTAGGAATATTGTATTTCTTCATAAGATCCTTAGAAAAGACCTTTGAACCCTCGATTATAGCCGCATTTTTCTTAGGACCAAAGGTCTTGAAACCCTCAGCCTGCAAAGCGTCTACCATTCCAAGTACAAGCGGATCGTCAGGTGCAACAGCCACCATGTCTACTTTAAGCTTCTTTGCCAGAGCCACAACGCCCTCGATATCCGTTGCCGCAACATCAAAACATTCTGCATAGCGTGAAATGCCACCGTTTCCGGGTGTGCAGTAAAGCTTTCCTACCTTAGGGGACTCCGCAAGCTTCATAACGATAGCGTGTTCACGTCCGCCTCCGCCAACAACTAATATGTCCATTTTCAGACCTCCTCAGTGTGTTTTTCCAATTATAACAATACCGCACACCTATGCTGTGCGGTATCGTCATTTATTTACTTCGTATATTATTACTTAAGCTCAAAGCTGTCAAGAACTGTCTTGAACTCGTCAGAAAGCTTGCTGTAAGCGTTCTCGCTTGCACCATATGTGATAACAACAAGGTTGCCGTTGTCAGAAGTGATTATCTGATTGAGCAGTACCTTCTGTGAGCCGATCTCGCCTGTTACGTCAACAATGTAAGCGTCCTTGCCTGCAAACTTATCTTCCTTGTCGTTTGTAACAGTGTAGCCGTCCATGGAATTATATGTTTGCTTGATCTGGTCAGCATAATCACTTGCTGTAAGACCATTGAGCAGATCGTTTGACATTGAGATAACGTTGATAGAAGCAGACTCAAGCTCAGCATCATCGCCTGCGTCAGCGTATGTGAACATTACGTCAACACCAGCGGACTCCTGCATTGCCCACTTCTTTGAGTCGATCTTGAAAGTATAAAGATCGCTTGTGTAAACGTCATTCTCATATGTGCCTTTAGCCTCGTCGCCAGTGCTTGTTGTGTCGTCAGCAGAAGTTGTTGTGTCAGCAGCTGACTCCTCAGGTGCAGCAGTTGTAGTTGTTGTGTCAGCCTTAGACTCAACAGCAGGTGCGGCTGTAGTTGTAGTAGTTGTTTTAGCCTCAGCCTTTGACTCACTGCTTGAATCGCTTGACTCTGAGCAGCCTGTAACTGCAAATACCATTGACAGTGCCATGAGTGATGCAAGTAACTTTTTCATAATAAATTTCTCCTTTTCTTCTTGACCTTTATTGTTTTGCATTAATGCGCAGAAATTAGTGATGGAACAATCTTATTCCAGTGAATGCCATTGCCATGTTGTACTTGTTGCAAGTCATGATAACATGATCGTCCCTGATAGATCCGCCCGGCTCGGCAATGTAAGCCACACCGCTCTTTTTAGCTCTCTCGATGTTGTCACCGAATGGGAAGAAAGCGTCAGAACCAAGGCAAACGCCTGTGTTCTTAGCAAGCCATTCCTTCTTTTCAGCCTCAGTGAGCACCTCAGGCTTTACCTTGAATGTGTTCTGCCATACGCCCTCAGCCAGTACATCATCATGCTCGTCAGAAATGTAAACGTCGATAGCGTTATCTCTGTCAGGACGTCTTATGTTGTCAACGAACTGAAGTCCCAGAACCTTTGGGTGCTGTCTGAGCCACCAGATGTCAGCCTTGTTTCCTGCCAGTCTTGTGCAGTGTATTCTTGACTGCTGACCTGCACCGATACCGATAGCCTGACCGTCCTTTACATAGCAAACGCTGTTAGACTGTGTGTATTTAAGTGTGATAAGTGAGATAACAAGATCAGTTTTCTTGTCCTCAGGGATCTCCTTGTTGTCTGTCACGATATTTGTGAGCATATCGTTGTCTATTTTCAGCTCGTTTCGACCCTGTTCAAAAGTTACGCCGAAAACCTGCTTCCTCTCAATAGGTGCAGGAACATAGTTCTCATCTATCTTGATGATGTTGTATGTACCCTTTCTCTTTGACTTGAGTATCTCAAGAGCCTCGTCAGTGTAGCCCGGTGCAATGATACCGTCAGAAACCTCTCTCTGGATCATCTTTGCAGTGCAAGCGTCGCACTCGTCAGAAAGTGCGATAAAATCGCCGTATGATGACATTCTGTCAGCACCTCTTGCTCTCGCATAAGCGCTTGCAAGTGGAGTAAGCTCTCCCAGATCGTCAACAAAATATATCTTCTTTTCGACCTCGCTCAAAGGCTTGCCGATAGCAGCGCCCGCAGGTGAAACGTGCTTGAAAGAAGTTGCCGCACACATACCTGTTGCCTTTTTAAGCTCTCTTACCAACTGCCAGCCGTTGAATGCGTCAAGCAGATTGATGTAACCGGGCTTGCCGTTGAGTACCTCGATAGGGAGATCCTTGCCATCCTCCATAAATACTCTTGACGGCTTCTGATTAGGGTTGCAGCCGTATTTCAAAAGCATTTCATTTGCCATAATTTTTACCTCCTGTTTATATGAATAAGCCTTAGTTCATTGCAAATATTGCCACTCCTGCCATTACTGCCACAAGCAGTACCGCAGCGAATGAGATATAGAAAAGCAGTATGAGCTTGCCCTTGCTTTTCTCCTTAACGTCCCACTTCTTCGAGGGGATACTAGGTCTTGTCACACCCATTATTATCGGCATGATGAGCAGATATCCAAGCATACCGAGTATAAGGTTTATGCTCGGCGTATCGTCCATATTCTTCATGAGCAGAAAAATAGGTATCACAATAAGAATGTGCGCCAGCACCATGAATACTCGCCATATCCTGCGCTGTTTTATCTTTTTGTCCCTTATGCCGTTGAGTTCTTCCTCAGAAGCTTTTCTCTTTAGAAATTCTTCCTGCCTGAGCCTTACTTCTTCAAGCTTCGCCTCATCAACTATCTTGACCGTCCTGGTGCCGTCGTCAATGTAGTTCTGAGTGCCGCAGTAAGGGCAGTAGACGATCTTCTTATCGTCCTCTATCGTTATTTCACCGCCGCAGTTTTTGCACTGAAGTGCGATAAGTTCCAACTTGCTCCCCCCTGACTATTTGATGAAACGTAAGTAAAGCTTGCCCACTCCGAAGAATATCGCAGTGAACGTGATGTAGAAAAGCACCGCAGTTTTTATCCTGCCCATGCCCCCAGCGTTCCTCGGTTTAATAAGCGCCATTATCACAGGCAGAGCCACCCATAAGCATATGGAAGCGATTATTGCAAATACAGACTGATACATCACCGCACCGCTGAATACAAGCGTGAATATAACGTGCAAAACGATGCAAGCTATTATCCACCCCTGCTTCTGTGAAGCGTTCTTGTATCTGCCGCTCGCCTCCTCGTCACGAAGCTTCTGGTCAAAGTCTGATACCTCTTTATTGAGCTTTATCTCTTTGAGCCTTGCTTCGTCAATGACGTTTATTATCCTGTTTCCGTCATCGAGCAGTATCTGCGATCCGCAGTATTTACAGAACGTCTTTTTCTGTCCCTCGTGAACTTCAAGCTCGCCGCCGCATTTGGGACATTTTAATGCAACTAACTCCATTTTTTCTATACTCCTGCTTCGCTTTAGGGATATTACTTGCTGTACTTATTTATAACCTTAGAAACAGCCTTGCCGCTTGCGATATCAATGTATCTTACAAACAGCGATACCTTGTTGTCCTCGTTGAGCGCTTCCCAAAGCTTGCCAGTGAACTCTTCGATATCGTTAGGTATCTCCACCTTCTTAGGCTCGCCCTCAAAGCTTGGCAGAGGATTGCCGTCACCCATGTAAGTGTGGATAAAATGACCCACGCCGTCAAGAGGGTTTGTGTATGTGTAAGTAAATCTCTCGCAGCAGTCAGGGTTGCCGTCAGCGGACTTGAGTATGCTCATAGCATAATTATATGCGCCGTTCTCAACGTGCATGATACCTGAAATACGAGGAGTGTAGTTTGGAGCGTCGTCCTCATACTCTCTCGTCCTCAGAGATTGCTCAAAAGTCTGCTGCTTGTCCATAAGCTCGTAAATAGTGTCCGTCTGATCGCCGTTTGTAACGATAGTCTTGTTTCCAAGCACACGAACGGGGGAGTATATAATAAGGTGTGGGTCAGAAAGCTTGCTAGGGTCAGCAGCTTCTGTCTTGATGCCGTCCTCAGTTTCCGTGAAAACTCTGTTTCTGGAATTAACACTTCTGCCCATGATAAAATAAGCCGTTACCGCACTCTTTCCGTCAGCAGACTTGCCTATAACTATTCCTCTGCCCGGATATGAGTTGCTTTTAAGCTCGTCATAAATATTAAGGGTCTTCATATCTTGTCCTCCATAATTTTTCTCAGTCTTTAAGGTCAACGTAAGCCTTGCCGTCCTTAATTCTTATCCTGTCCTCGCAGAACAGCGAAACCGCCTTAGGCAAAAGCTTCCATTCAACGTTTTCCATTATCTTCTTCTGTAAGCTTTCAGGCGTCTCGTCATTTGCAACATCTACAGCGCCCTGCAAAATAATAGCTCCGGCGTCAGCCTTTTCGTTTACAAAATGTATAGTCGCACCCGATACCTTAACGCCGTATTCCAAAGCCTTTTCATGAACTCTAAGTCCGTAAAAGCCCTCGCCGCAGAATGACGGTATCAGTGCAGGGTGAACGTTTATTATCCTGTAAGGATAAGCCTTTGTAACGCATTCGTCAAGAATTATCATAAATCCGGCCAGCACCACAAGGTCAGCACCTTGTCTGTTAAGCTCAGCCAGAATAGCCTCGCTGTAACTCTTGCTGTCAGCATATTCCTTTCTCGGAATAACGACAGTGCTGATACCTGCATTTTTCGCCCTCTCCAGAGCATAAGCACCCTCCTTCGAGGATATAACGCAGGTTATCTTGCCGTTTTTTATAATGCCGCTTTTTTCAGCGTCAATAAGCGCCTGTAGGTTTGTTCCGCCGCCCGAAACAAGAACGCAAATCTTCTTCATATCTCTTTACCCTTAGCAGATGATAACGCCCATGTCAGAGTCAACAAGCTCGCCCAGAACGTAAGCTTCTTCGCCTGCCGCCTTGATAGCTTCGATAGCCTTGTCAGCGTCAGCCTTGTCAACAACAACTGTCATACCAACGCCCATGTTGAATGTGTTGAACATATCTCTCTCAGGAATGTTTCCTGTCTTTGCGATAACGTCGAAAATAGGAAGCACCTGAACGTCGCTTCTTGCTATCTTAACAGAAAGACCGCTTGGAAGTGAACGTGGAATGTTCTCATAGAATCCGCCGCCTGTGATGTGTGATATAGCCTTTACCTTAACAGAATCAAGCAGGCTCATAACAGCCTTTACATATATCTTTGTAGGTGTGAGAAGTGTCTCGCCAAGTGTCTTGCCAAGCTCGTCATAGTGAACAGAAAGAGTCTTTTCGTCAACGCTGAATACCTTTCTTACCAGTGAGAAGCCGTTTGAGTGTACGCCGCTTGACTTAATAGCTATCATAACGTCCCCGGCCTTCTGAGTGCTTGGGTCAAGTATCTTGTCCTTGTCAACAACACCAACAGAGAAGCCTGCAAGGTCATATTCGTCAACAGGGTAGAAACCGGGCATCTCAGCCGTTTCGCCGCCGATAAGCGCACAGCCTGACTGTACACAGCCCTCTGCTACGCCGGAAACTATCTGAGCTATCTTCTCAGGATAGTTCTTGCCAACAGCGATGTAGTCAAGGAAAAACTGTGGCTTTGCACCGCAGCAGATAATGTCGTTTACGCACATTGCCACGCAGTCGATACCAACTGTGTCATGCTTGTCCATAAGAAAAGCTATCTTGAGCTTTGTGCCAACGCCGTCTGTGCCTGAAACGAGAACAGGCTTTGTGATACCTGTCATGTCAAGCTCAAACAGACCGCCGAAGCCGCCGATGCCGCTGAGAACACCGCTCGTCATGGTCCTTGCAACGTGCTGCTTCATAAGCTCAACTGCCTTGTAGCCTGCCGTTACGTCAACGCCTGCTTCCTTGTAGCTGTTTGAAAAACTGTTTGTATTCATGATAAAATATCCTTTCAGTTATTTACTTCTTTTCCGATATCTTCGATTCAAATTTGTCCTTAGGCATATCCTTAGGAACTTCGATAGGGTATTTCTCTGTAAAGCAGCCTACGCAGAAATCACACTTTGAATTTCCCGCAAGCTTTTTAACGCTTTCAACACTGAGATATCCCAAGCTGTCTGCACCGATATATTCGCATATTTCTTCATTGGTCATCTTGCAGGCGATAAGATTTTCCTTGCTGTCTATATCCGTTCCGAAATAGCATGGTGCAATGAATGCAGGGGAGGAGATACGAACGTGAACTTCCTTTGCACCTGCATCCCTCAGCAGCTTGACTATACGTCCCGAAGTCGTTCCTCTGACGATACTGTCGTCTATCATAACGACCCTCTTGCCCTTAACAGTGCTTGAAATAGCGTTGAGCTTTATCTTGACGGAGTTTGTCCTCTCTGTCTGGCTAGGCTGAATGAACGTCCTGCCTATGTATCTGTTCTTGATAAATCCAATGCCGTATGGTATGCCGCTTTCCTGAGAAAATCCCAGCGCAGCGTCAAGTCCCGAGTCAGGCACGCCTATGACGATATCAGCGTCAACAGGGTGTTCTCTCCAAAGATATTTTCCTGCCCTGAGCCTTGCCATGTGAACGCTCGACCCCTCGATAACAGAGTCAGGTCTGGCAAAATATACATATTCAAATACGCATATAGTACCCTTTTTACCACAGTGAGTCGTGATAGAGTTCACACCGTTTTTGTCAATAACTATCATTTCACCTGGTTTAAGATCTCTTATGTATTCAGCGCCGATGCTGTCAAAAGCACAGGTCTCCGACGCTACCACATAGCCGTCGTCTATCTTTCCGAGGCAAAGGGGTCTGAAGCCGTCAGGATCTCTCGCCGCAATAAGCTTTGTCGGCGACATAACGAGCAGCGAATACGCACCCTTTATCCTGTACATAGCCTTTTCAAGAGCCGCCTGTATAGACGGTGCTCTAAGACGTTCCTCGGTTATGGCGTATGATATGACCTCAGTATCATTTGTGCTGTGGAATATCATGCCCTTGTTTTCATATTGCTCTCTAAGTTCTCTTGCGTTAGTAAGATTTCCGTTGTGAGCGATAGCCATAGGACCCTTTATGTGACGAACAACAAGCGGCTGAGCGTTTGAAGCGTTGCAGTTGCCTGTAGTCGAATATCTCACATGACCTATAGCAATATTGCCCTTGCCGAGCCGTTCGAGAGTTTCCTTGTCAAAAACCTGATTGACAAGACCCACGTCTTTGTGATAGCTGAACACGCCGTCGTCGTTTACAACGATACCGCAGCTTTCCTGACCTCTGTGCTGTAATGCGTAAAGAGATACATAAGTCTGAGCCGCAACATCGCTTGTCTTGTTAGTATAAATGCCGAAAACGCCGCATTCTTCATGGATACCTGTTACCAATTAAATCATTCCCTTCCGTTCCAGCAGTAGGTGCAAAGCTCACAGCTTGGCAGACCCACAGCCTTTACAGTGCCTTCAAGCGACTGGAATTCAACAGAGGTAAGCTTAAGTCTCCTGCATATCTCGTCCCTGAGAAGCTTGCCACGCTCAGTGCTTGAATCGCTGTATTCTTCAATGTATTTAACTCCCTCGATACCCTCGTTCTCATTAATGATCTGTCTTGCGATAAGTTCAAGTTCCGAGGTGCTGCGTGAAAAGTTTAGATACTTGCAGCCATACATGATAGGAGGACAGGCTGATCTCATGTGGACTTCCTTTGCACCGTTCTCATAAAGAAACTCAACAGTTTCCCTCATTTGAGTGCCTCTTACGATACTGTCGTCAACGAACAGAAGCTTCTTGCCCTCGATAAGTTCGTGAACAGGTATAAGCTTCATCTTCGCAACTCTGTTTCTCATAGACTGGCTTGTTGGCATAAAGCTTCTAGGCCATGTAGGAGTGTACTTGATGAACGGTCTTGCAAAAGGTATGCCGCTTTTGTTTGCATATCCTATAGCGTGAGGAACGCCCGAATCAGGTATTCCGCAAACGAAATCAACGTCAGGGAGCCTGCCGTTTTTCATATCGTTCTCCGCCATTATCTCGCCGTTGCGTGTTCGCATAAGCTCCACGTTCACGCCCTCATAGCAAGCGGTAGGGTAGCCGTAATAAGTCCAAAGGAAAGTGCAGATCTTTTTCTTGTCTGTACCCTCGCTGAGGATATTGTAGCCGTCCTTGGTTATCTCAGTTATCTCTCCCGCCTTTAGTTCGTGACAGGTGGAGTATCCAAGCTTCTGATATGCAAATGATTCAAAAGAAAAGCAATATCCGTCAGAACGCTGTCCTATTATAATAGGAAGCCGTCCGTCCTTATCTCTGGCAACGATCATCGACTTGTCTGTCATTATTGCAAGTGACATCGTGCCTTCTATCTTGTCCTGTGCGTATCTTATGCCGTCAACAAAGCTGTCCTTCTGTGCGATCAGCGCACCGATAAGCCCTGCGGAATTGATAGCGCCGCTGCTCATTGTTTCAAAGTTTGCGCAGCCCTTTTCAAGCAGTTCGTCAGCCAGTTTAGCGGCATTTTGTATTACACCGATAGAACACACTGCGTAAAGTCCTAACTTCGAGCGTACCATTATCGGCTGAGGATCTGTGTCGCTTATGCAGCCGATACAGATGTTTCCTCTCATTTTGTCAACGTCTTTTTCAAATTTAGTACGAAATGGTGAGTTTTCAATGCTGTGAATATTTCTCTGAAAGCCAAGCTCAGGGGAGAATGAAGTCATTCCGCCCCGCCTTGTGCCTAAGTGTGAATGATAGTCGGTCCCGAAGAAAACGTCCTGAATACAGTCATTAGCTGAAACAGCTCCGAAAAAACCGCCCATAGATATTATTCTCCCATTACTCTCTTTATCATCTCATGGTAAGCCTCTTCAACGCCGCCCATGTCTCTTCTGAATCTGTCCTTGTCGAGCTTCTCATGTGTCTTAGAATCCCAGAAACGGCAAGTATCAGGTGAGATCTCGTCAGCAAGAAGTATCTTTCCGTGGAATCTGCCGAACTCGATCTTGAAGTCGATAAGGTCAATGCCGATGTTCTTGAAGAAGCCAAGCATGAACTCATTTACCTTGAAAGCATACTTTGTGATATCCTCGATCTCTTCCTCAGTAGCAAGACCAAGACCAAGAGCATAATACTTGTTGATGAATGGGTCGCCAAGCTCGTCGCACTTGTAGCTGAACTCAAGTGTAGGCTGCTTGAGTTTTGTGCCTTCCTCGATACCGAGCTTCTTTGAGAAGCTTCCTGCTGCAACGTTTCTTACGATAACTTCCAGCGGAACGATCTCGACCTTCTTAACGATAGTCTCTCTGTCAGAGATCTCCTCAACAAGATGAGTAGGGATACCCTCTTTTTCAAGAAGCTTGAACATATAGTTTGTCATTTTGTTATTGATAGCACCCTTGCCAACGATAGTGCCTTTCTTCTCGCCGTTGAAAGCAGTAGCGTCGTCCTTGTAATCAACGATAACAAGATCAGGGTCGTTAGTAGCGAATACTTTCTTAGCCTTGCCCTCATAGAGCTGTTCTGTCTTTACAATGTTTTCCATAGATTTATTCCTCCATAAAATTATTTACATTATTTATATGATATACCGAAAACATATCCACTGCCGTTTTAATATGTAGGGGCGAACATCGTTCGCCTGCCGACAGCAGAACTTCCCCGATATATCAAATATAACATACAGCCGAGCTATATGTCTGTATCAAAAAATCAAAGCGCAGCAAGCTTGTCTTGTAAAGCTTTGTCCTTAGCCACAACACCGTCTATCATATCCTGCTTAGCCTTTTCAAGCTTCTCAGCCAGACCCTCGTCAGAAAGAGCAAGCATCTGAATAGCAAGTATAGCAGCGTTCTTAGCGCCGTCAACTGCGACAGTGGCAACAGGGATACCACTAGGCATCTGAACGGTAGCAAGCAGAGCGTCCATGCCGTCGAAGTTAGCACCCTTGCAAGGGATACCGATAACAGGAAGCGTTGTGTGACCTGCAATAACTCCCGCAAGATGAGCCGCCATTCCGGCAGCGCAGATTATAACTCCGAAGCCGTTTTCCTTAGCCTTGTCAGCAAAATCGCTTGCAAGCGCAGGCGTTCTGTGAGCAGACATAACGTGACATTCGTAAGGAACACCGTAAGCTTTAAGTTCAGCAACAGCCTTGCTGACAACAGGAAAATCGCTGTCAGAACCCATTATTACCGCAACTTTTTTCATAAATTTATACCTCCAAGTAAAACAAAAAATTACAAATAAAAAACTGCAACAATGGCGTTGCAGTTTTAGTCAGTGCATAATTAGATTGTTAGAGTGCAAAAAATCAAGGCAGGACGCAATTATACTTAAAGACCTACCCATAAAAGAATATGTAATTGATGAAAAACAGCACATTTCAGTCATACATCTCTCCTGAATACATACAAAAAATACTGCACAATATTACCAGACAGTAAAGCGGAGCAAAACTGTCTGCGAAAGCTTTTTTTACTGATTTTCTCCATAACAGCATACAAAGCCTTACAATAATATTGTACAATATTTATAGATAAATTTCAACACATATTTATATAAAATTTATATCAATTAATCTTTGATTTATTGTGAAATTTGTCTACATTAACTTTTTGTTCAGAAAATACTTGTATCAGTGATCTGACCGTTTGACAAGCTGTTGACGAGACCACGCATTTCCTCTTTGGAGCGAATACAGTGTGCCGAGTCGATTATCTGCTGTCTTTGAAGCGGATCCAGCTTAGCAAAGTAAGCATATGCCGCAGGCACCTGAGCAAGAGCCATAGACAGCCCCAGCGGCAATTCCTGCCCGTGAGCAAAAGAGTTGTTTTTCATTTTTATCACCTCCGCATATATTATTTCCCGGGCAATAAAAAATAAACCCTTATGATCTTATATGTGATACTGCACAATTTATCACATCGTAATTTGTGTAAACAAATGATTTATCTTTTAATTTGGCAACATTTCTGCAATTGTTGCATTTTTTATGCAACAAAAGGGGTGCTTTTCGGGATAAGTATAGGGGTATTATCCCAAATTGAATATCCTGCAAGGTAGCAGTGTATGAGGAAACATTTTGTC
>NZ_JBCPGA010000025.1:0-34374 GCF_040914135.1 Ruminococcus sp. RTP21204st1_B2_RTP21204_210225
CCTATGCGTCCCCTCAAATGGTTTTCGCCTATCGAATTTCTTAATAATAGTGTCCAATATGATTGACAAACCTACATATTTGAATATATAATACACATACCTTACATTATTATTTTAAGTGCAAATTAACAAAAAAATGACTGCCTGCTCCCTAAAGGGAACAAGCAGTCGGAGGTTTATTATAGATCAACTAATAATCAAATATTAGTCACTCTGCAAATTGCTTTGTCAGCAAAGATTATTTGCCGTAGTAAGCCTTGAGGTACATTTCCTTCAGCTCGCTCATCAGTGGGTATCTTGGGTTAGCACCTGTGCACTGGTCATCAAATGCGTCCTCAACCATGTTGTCGAGAGTGTCAAGGAAGTGCTTCTCGTCTACGCCGTAATCAGCGATAGTCTTCTTGATACCAACTCTTTCCTTGAGTGCCTCGATAGCGTCGATGAACTTGTTAAGTGTATCCTCATCGTTCTTACCAACGATACCAAGAGAATGTGCACACTCGCAGTATCTCTCAAGAGTATGTGGATACTGATACTGTGAGAAAGTACCCATCTTTCTAGGTGTTGGGTCAGCGTTGTATCTCATTACCATTGTGATAAGGAGAGCGTTAGCAACGCCGTGTGGCAGGTGATGATAAGCACCGAGCTTATGAGCCATTGAGTGGCAAACACCGAGGAATGCGTTAGCGAATGCCATACCAGCCATTGTAGATGCTGTAGCCATTTCCTCACGAGCCTTAACGTCTGTCTGACCATTGTCATATGCACCTGGCAGATACTTGAAGATAAGCTTCATAGCTCTCAGTGCAAGACCGTCAGTGTAATCTGTAGCCATTACAGATGCATAAGCCTCAAGAGCGTGTGTCAGAGCGTCGATACCTGATGCAGAAGTCAGACCTCTTGGAGCAGACATCATCATATCTGTATCAACGATAGCCATGTTAGGCATGAGCTGGTAGTCAGCCAGAGGATACTTAGTACCTGTCTTTTCATCAGTGATAACTGCGAAAGGTGTTACCTCAGAACCTGTACCAGAAGATGTTGGGATAGCAATGAAGTATGCCTTCTCACCCATCTTAGGGAATGTGTAAACTCTCTTACGGATATCGATATATCTCATAGCCATATCGAAGAAGTCAGCGTCTGGATGCTCGTAAAGAACCCACATGATCTTACCAGCGTCCATTGCAGAACCACCGCCGATAGCGATAATTGTGTCAGGCTCGAAAGCTCTCAACTGAGCAACACCCTCAAGTGCACAAGCAAGTGTTGGGTCTGGAGCAACATCGAAGAATGTTTCGTGGAGAATACCCATTTCATCGAGTTTATCTGTGATAGCCTTTGTATAACCATTCTTATAAAGGAACTGGTCTGTTACGATGAATGCCTTTTTCTTGCCCATAACAGTCTTCAACTCGTCAAGAGCAACAGGGAGACAACCCTTCTTGAAGTATACCTTTTCAGGTGCTCTGAACCAAAGCATATTCTCTCTCCTCTCAACGACTGTCTTAATGTTCAGCAGGTGCTTAACGCCAACGTTCTCAGAAACTGAGTTGCCGCCCCATGAACCGCAGCCGAGTGTGAGGGAAGGAGCAAAGTCAAAGTTGTAGAGGTCACCGATACCACCGAGTGAAGAAGGTGTGTTTACGATAAGACGGCAAGTCTTCATTCTTGCAGCGAACTTATTGAGCTTTTCTCTCTCGTTTATGTTATCTACCCAAAGAACTGAAGTATGACCAAGACCGCCGTTGTTTACGAGAAGTGCCTCTGCGATGTCAAGAGCGTCGTCAAAGTTCTTTGACTTGTACATACCAAGGATAGTTGTGAGCTTTTCGTGACCGAAAGCCTCTTCAGGAGCTGTGCTTGTAGCCTCGCCGATGAGTACCTTTGTATCCTCTGGAACTTCAAAGCCAGCCATCTTAGCGATAGTTACAGGACGCTGACCAACGATCTTAGCATTAAGAGCACCGTTGATGAGCATTGTCTTTCTGATCTTATCGGCTTCTTCATCGTTAAGGAAGTAGCAACCTCTCTTGATGAATTCCTTCTTAACATCGTTGTAAACTGTCTTATCAGCGATAACTGTCTGCTCTGTAGCACAGATCATACCGTTATCAAATGTCTTAGAATGAATGATAGAGTTTACAGCGTTTACGATATCAGCAGAAGAATCAATAATAGCTGATGCATTACCGGCACCAACACCGAGAGCTGGTGTACCAGATGAATAAGCAGCCTTTACCATTCCAGGACCGCCTGTAGCGAGGATTGTGTCAGACTCTCTCATTATCATATTTGTGAGTTCAAGAGAAGGAACGTCGATCCAACCGATGATACCCTTTGGAGCACCTGCTGCAACAGCTGCATCATAAACGATCTTAGCAGCAGCGATAGTTGACTTCTTTGCTCTTGGGTGTGGTGAGATTATGATACCATTTCTTGTCTTAAGACAGATAAGTGTCTTGAATATAGCAGTAGAAGTTGGGTTTGTTGTTGGGATAACAGCAGCGATAAGACCGATAGGCTCGTAAATTCTCATTGTGCCGTAAGCCTTATTTTCCTCAAAAACACCACAAGTTTGAACATTCTTGTACTTATTGTAGATGTGCTCAGCAGCATAGTTGTTCTTGATAACCTTGTCTTCAACGATACCCATGCCTGTTTCCTCAACAGCCATCTTTGCAAGTGGGATTCTTGCCTTGTTAGCAGCGATAGCAGCAGCCTTGAAAATCTTATCTACCTGCTCCTGTGTGTAGGTAGCGAAGATAGCCTGTGCAGCTCTTACTTCAGCGATCTTAGCAGTCAGAGCTTCCTCTGTATCGACGATGCCGACTGTTTTAGCTTCACTCTTTGCCATAAAATAAACCTCCAATAAATTAATTATTGTTTTTACTCTTGATAACTCCCGTAGGGGTTTTATCTTAACTATATTATATACGATTGTTATTTTTTTGTCAATCTTATAAAGTTACAGCTTTTTTGATATTTTACGTCGTTTTATTATGCAATATACATAAATATTGAACATTGTTTTATGATAGATTAACAATTCATGACCGTCAAATTGCACAATAGAAATCAGATTGATAAAAATTTATCATATATGCCGCCTAATAAAAGATTAATAAATATAAGATAAAAACTAAACAAAAATAAAACAGTTGTGAAAATAACGAAAAAATGCTTGACATTTAGAAAATCTGTAGTATAATATAGACATAACAGAGATACATAGAAAGCACGGAGATGTAAAGGTAATTTTACACAATAAGGCTGTTGAAAAATCGATGTATACTCTGAAACTCGACTTAATACCATATTTTAAAATAAAAGGAGATATGACTTATGAAACTTGATAACTTTGTAGCATCCAGCGACATCTATGATGTTTATGAATCTGATGGAATGGCAGTCAGGATCTATAAGAAGCCTGAATACAAGGAAAAGTGTCTGTATGCGGCTCTTACACACGCAAGAGTTGAAACAACACTTGGCAATTCCTTTATAAAGATGCCTGTTCTTCACGAGGTTTCCGTTATCGACGGCAAATGGGCTATAACAATGGACTTTATAAAAGGTAAGACTCTTCAGCAGCTTATGGACGAAAATCCAGACAAGAAAGACACGTATCTTAACCAGTTTATCGACATTCAGTGCGAGATACACGCTCAGTATATGCCACTTCTTTCAAAGCTGAAAGATAAGATTGCAAGACAGATCAAGACTCTTGGTCAGATCGACGAGATAAAGAAGTATGAGCTTCTCACAAGACTTGATTCAATGCCAAAGCACATCAAGCTTTGCCATGGTAACTTTGAGCCAAAGAACGTTATCATCAATGACGAAGGTACTTATGTTATCAATTGGGGTTCTGCTAGACAAGGCAATGCTTCTGCTGACGTTGCAAGAACATACCTGCTGTTCTGCCTTAACAATCCTGATCTTGCTGAGGCTTATCTTGATAAGTATTGCGTAAAGAGCGGAACATCTAAGCAGTATGTACAGGCTTGGTTGCCGATCGTTGCAGCAGCACAGCTCATTAAGGGCAAACCAGAGGAGAAGGATCTGCTCATGAAGTGGATCGACGTTGTAGATTACGATTAGTCTTTTCGTCAGCTTGTAACAAATTTGTAACCTCTTATTGTGCAAATAGCTAAAAAATGATTTATCCCGATTATGAGTTTCGTCATAATCGGGATATTTTGTTACAATTCTTTATAATCCCTTTACAGAGTAATTTTCATGTGATATAATGTGAAACTGTTGAAATATGACATAATGATTTAGGACTACAGAGGTTATTCGGAGGATCAATATGAAAAAGCTAATGATAGCTGTTGCTATAGTTTGCACTATGTTTGCTTTCCCGGCTTGTGGAAAAAATGCTGATAATAAAACAGAAAATAATGTTAATCTTACAAATAATGACGTAACGACAGCTCAGACAGAGGTTACTGATGAAGTGCCAGACGAAACTACTTCACTCCCTGACAGAAGCACTCTTGAAAAGATACCAGATGAGGCTGTTGATTCGTTTAATCAGGTCGTAGATGTCTGCAAGGAGATATATCCTTTGGCTGAAAAAACAAAAAGGCTTTATGGTTATACAGGCACTAAGACTGTGAACAAAAAGAATTGTTACATTTTTGTTATATATGATAAAAATGACGATGTGTTGACAAAGGTGGCAACTGTCGCTGCCGAGGTCGCATCAGATAAGCTTTACGTTCTTGATGATGAAACAGGAAGTGCTGAAAAAATCAATACCGAGGATGTTAAAACTCAATCTACAGAGTCATGGGCAGATCAAGTAACTGAGTCTTTTGCTGAATACTATCAGAGCAAAGAGGTTAATGACCATCTTGCTGCAGTTGTTGAAACAGCCGCGGTTAAAACAGTTCGCTAATACTTTATATAAAAAAATCACACCAGAGAATTTTCTGGTGTGAATTTTTTTTATTCGATCTCTTCGCTGTTGTCAGTGTCAGTGCTTGTGATGATATTTGTTGCATATGTAAGTGTAAGCAGGCTGTCACCTAAATGGACATTTTCCACAACTATGTTTTCATAGTCGATGCTAAGATCATAATGTGAAAAATTCCAGAACGCTTTCAGACCAAGATTTACAAGCTGGTCTGCAATAGCCTGAGTGTTTGCCTTCGGTATACAAAGCACAGCTACAACAGGGGAGTTTGCTTCGCAAAAGCTTTCTATATCATTAGTGTGACGAATCGGTATGTTTCCTACCACTTCACCAGTGAGCTTAGGGTTTATATCAAATATGCCAATGAGATTGCAACCCCTTGTTTCAAAGTTAATATGTGTGGCGATAGCTTTACCAAGGTTTCCTGCACCGATAAGTATGGTCTTGAAATGTTTGTCTACTCCGAGTATCTTGCCTATTTCCATTCTAAGCTCGTCAACGTGATAGCCATATCCCTGCTGACCGAATCCGCCAAAGCAGTTAAGGTCTTGTCTTATTTGTGAAGCCGTGAGCTTCATTCTCTCAGAAAGCTCCCTTGAAGATATTCTTTCAAGTCCTTCTTTTTGAAGCTCACCTAAAAATCTATAATAACGTGGCAGTCGTTTTATTACTGATGCGGATATCGAACCGTCTTTAGACATATATTTACACTTTCCTTTACTAAAAAACATGATTGATAAATAAATAACAATATCACATAATATAATAGCACTAATCTTTTCTTTTGTCAAGGACTTGTAAACTCTGGCTATTTCAACTTCCGTGTTGATGTTAACAAACATTTCACAATCAACAAGGTTTTACTTCTACAAAACATCCCCCTTGAATTTATACATAAATAATGTTATACTTGATACATTATAAAGTATATAGGATGTGATGAAATGCTTGGCGTGTGTATGGCATTGATCGATGATGAAAAAGATAAAAAGGCTTTTGAAAAGCTGTATAATAAATACAAAAATAAAGTTCATGCAATATCCTTGAATATATTAAAAAATGAACAACTTGCTGAGGAATCAACTTCTGACACTTTTTTATCGTTGGCTAAATGTTTTCAAAAAATTAAACATTTAGAATATCACAAATTGGATTATTACATTGTCATAACTAGTAGGAACATGGCAAAGAATATATCTAAAAAGGAAAAAGAAAATTTAATGACGGTTTCCTACGATGATGATTCTTATTTTGTAAATGAAAATATGTCATGTTACGAATTTGAATTTTTGAAAGGTTGCATAAAGAAACTGAAAGTTGACGATCAAGAGATTCTTTATTTAAAGTTTTCGTGTGGACTTGAATATTCTGAAATCTCAAAAACGCTTGGCATTACATCTGCCACAGCAAGAAAACGTCTGCAGTATGCCAAAAACAGATTGAAGATATTACTTGAAAAGGGTGATTTATAACATGAATAATTTTTCATATTTTTCAAAAGCTCTCGATGAAGTCGTAAATGCCAGATTGGATGATTATGTTGAAACTCTTGAAGTAGACAAACGATATGAATTTTCGGAAAAGTACAATAAAAAAATAAACAAACTTATAAAACACAGAGAAAAGCCCTATTTTACTCTGATATGCACGACCGGCAGACGTGTTGCTTGTTGTGTTGCAGCATTGTTGATCCTATCATTTTCTTCGCTTAGCGTAAAAGCTGTGAGAGAGGCAGTTTGTGATTTCTTTATGAATATTTTTTCAGACCATACGGAGATTATAGCAGACAGTGAAATTGAGAATTCATATCCGCATTCGATTGACGAGGAATATCATATATCTTCACTTCCAAATGGATTTAAACAAGTCGACTATGATAAAATGGAAAATTCAATTATAATAACATACTTCAAGGATGATGATTATATCTTTTTTGAACAATACACAAAAGATGCATATCTTAGTAATTATGATAATGAACAGTCAACATTTGAATCATATACAGATGAAAACGGACAAGAATATCTAGTTCATAATACAGATCATGATCATACATTTATATGGGACAATGGTAAATATATTTTTGAAATATGCAGCAACTTAGACAAACGGTCTGTGTTGGAATTGTGTGAATCCACAAAAATAAAGTAAATTAATAAAAGCATATCACAAACAAACAATTTTCATTGTCATAGTAGGTGTAGGAGAAAATAAATCTCTTGCACCTATTTTTTGTGAAAGGAGGAACTTACATATATGAAAAAAGTGATATCGACAATTATATCGGTTGTTATTATGCTATGCCTATCACTTACAGCTTTTGCCGAACCCGAACTGCAAACGCCTTCTGACGATGACATTTCTGTTTGTTATTTATACACAGATAAAATATCAGGTACATTGTCAATCTCCAACAAGGCTGCAACTTGTAAATCCACTGTACGTGGTATTTCAGGTACAACTACTAAAATCGTTATAACTCAAACACTTCAGAAGAAAAATGGATCTTCATGGAATAAATACAGTAGTTGGACAAAAACATTCAACAGTTGGTATGCGATTTATTCAAATTCCAAAGAGTCTTTAAGCAGCGGTACTTATCGTGTAAAGACAGTTGCTAAGGTCTATAATGGCTCTGCCTATGAGACCATAACTATTTACAGCAAAACAGCGTCATGCTAAAATAATAGGCTGTGCACAGAAAGGACAGGTGATTCCAATGCAGTAATAATATTTATATAATCCAAAATCAAAAACAAAACATTGACATTCAAATATTTGGATGTTATAATAAAGAAGGACGTTTAATATGAAAAAGATCGTTAAGAGGATCGTAGCTATGGGTACTGCTGTTATGATGATGAGTTCTATGGCTATTGGGGCTAGTGCGTATGAAGCCATAAAATACGGCAGAGCAGTTGGTGGTTCTGGCTCAAATGCTTATATTTCATGTTTTGTAACAGGAATAAGAACAAATTCAACTGTAGCTGGTCAAGCTTGGACTAGGACATCAAGTAACAATAACAATGTTTACAATCCAAATTGTAAATACAGCGGTTATGTTTATGCAAGTGCCTCTGTTGGTGGTACTGGTTGTGGATCATCTCATTCTGACACAGGTAAAATTGAGCATTCGTTTGGGTTAAAAGGTTGTACATCTTCAAAGTTAGTAAAAACTGTACATATTTATAATGATAAGGTACATGGCAATTACAGCACAACGCTTTCCGTTGATAGTCAATAATAGAACTTGAGTGTGAATTATGAAAACTAAAATTATTATCGCAACAGCCGCAGTTATAATTGCCGCAGTTGCAGTTACACTTTTCATTTCTCTTGGCACAAAATCCGATAAGGCGGTTTCTTCTGAAAAGGGTCAACAAGAACTTTCTGCTTCTCCCACAAACCTTTTGTGTCCTGAAGCTTCTTCTACTGCATTTGCAAACAATTTTGTGTATTACAAAACCTATGACGGCATTGCAGAATATGATATCGAATCCGACAGCCTTGCAATGATAAAGGTCAAGCTTCAAGAGTATTCAAACTTGTCCTGCTATACCATATATGACGGCGTTATATACGCTGTAAGGTCAGTGTATAATTCTGCTACGCAAAAAGAAGATTACAGCATTGTCACAGTGGATTACAACAGCGGTGAAGTCACGGAAGTGTATTCTGCACCAAAGGACAGCATATTAGGCTGTATGTCTATGGACAAAGACGGAGATATCTATTTTGTTGAGGGCAAATACAAAAAGAGCGAGACCGACGAGAACGGATTCAGCACAGGCTATTCGCTATATAAATACGCTCTCAAAAACTCTGACAAAAGCGAGATAACAAAAGCCAATACCTATTACATAAGCGACGGCAAGCTTTATTTTACAAGGCTTTGCCCAAAGACGGATACAGTCCGCCTATTTATAGCTCCACTTTCAGACCCTCAGAACGTCAAGGATACAGGCATTGATGTTGGCTCTCAGATAAGCGAAAATACGCCGTATATGTATTATCCGGCCGACGGAGATGTGTATTACTCTAATGGCGAAAACAAGCTGTATAGGTATAACGAGGATAATGAAAAAAGTGACACAGTTTGCACTTTTAAAGACAAATCTTTTGTAAGATATTTTCAGTATTTCAATAACACTATGATAGTGCTTGTTCGTGAGCCAAATGATAATGGCAAAATGTATCAGTATGTGCTTTATTATCTTGATAACGATAATAAACCGCAGAAGATAATTGATGATGCTAAGCTCAATGAAAAGTATTTTTACGGCTATGAGTATATCGACTATATGACGATATTCAATAACTGTGAGGATTATTTCCTTCTTTCGACCTATGATCCCGACGCTGATACAGCCGCTTATCTTGTGGATAAAGATTTTAAACTGCACAAGTTTATTTCAAACGGCGAATGGGATTATGATACATATGCAGAGATACAGTCAGAAATGTAAGAGCTTGATGTTTGAGGTGTGACGATTTGAAACTTCTCAGATTTATGATAAGAAAAGATATGGCGAAGTCAGCTTTGATAAGCTTATTGCTGGCTTTGCTTTCCTGCGCCTTTTTGATATCTGTACTCAGACCTTCTTATGCTTATGGCGAAAAATACATGACCTATCTTAAAGGCGGCTCGGAAACTGTAAGCCAAGACGCTCAAAAGCTTGCTGATGAGCAAAACGCTCTTAACAACGAGATAAACGACTATCAGAATAACCACAACACAGGCGGTGTAAAGCAGGTTGAATTGCCTGTGGAACTTGAGGAAAAGATAATAGATTTCTCTCAGAAAAATTCACAAGCAGGCGCAGGACTTGACAGTATGTTTTCTCTTATTGAGGGAGAGCTATATTCCCAGCAAAATGCTTTGAAGCTCATTTCCGAGCGTGTGCGAGGTTACAGCCGAAATGCAAGACGTGGCGTTACGGATGAGTATTCTTTGAAGCTTTCCGACAAGCTCATCAGCGATTACAACGCCGTGATAACAGACCTAAAAAAGTCGGACGATATCATTGACACCAGAGCCGCTGACGGCTTTGAAAACTATATGTCATTGGAAATTTTGATACCGTTCGGCGTTTATTTGCTTCTTTTCAGCATTTTTTCATCAGAGATACAAAGCGGCAGGATAAAAAGCTTTGGAATAACCAAAACGGGCGTGAGGAAATTCTCACTTTTCAAGCTTTGTACCGGCTTTGTTGCTGTAATAATTCTTGTTTTGATAATTTACACTGTGGATATTATAACTCTTTTTATTTACGATACAAACGGCTTTAAACTTGATATGCCATTGCAATATCTGAGCGGTTTTGAACTAAGTTCGGCGAATATGAGCTTTGGCGGATATCTAGTTGCAGTATTTGCCGCAAAACTTGTTTATGCGCTTTTCGCCGCAAGCATTGTGATGTTTCTTTCAATGCTTAGCAGAAAGACCATACTTGCAGGAGCGGTCTGCCTTGTGCCAATATTTGTACCATTATATCTGAAAACCACAAGCTTTTCCAACCCTGCCGTTGACATTTTAACAGGCAATTACACCAATATGCTCAATGACACAGGTTATATGAATTTCTGGGGAATACCTGCACGAGAATACGTTGTTTATTTTGCTATCATATTCATCATGACCGCATTTTTTGTCGCAGGGACATATCTCCTTGCTGAAAGGCAGGTGGGATAATGAAAAGTATGTATAGTTATCAGACTTCACGGCTCATAAAGAAATTCTGGCTGCTTTTTGTCATAGTGATAATTTTTTCAGCTTCCGCAAAATTCACAGTGTATCGGAGCTTTGTTTCTTCAAATAATCTTACCTATATGAACAAAGAAACGGCGGAGATATACAATGAACTTATAGAAAATTCCGCAGACAAGACACTCGATCAATGTGATGAATACATAACGGACTATGAGCTGAGGAGTTACGCAGGCGGTTATAACGGTAACATCACAGCCGCCGTGAACAAGTATAAGACCGAGCTTCGCAGTTGTTTCATGGTCGAAAGCATCAGAAGCTATGCACGCACAGGCAGGGGTCTTACAGACGCTAATATACCTACCGACCTTGTGAAAAACAGCCGACTTTACGCTGCCTTTCCAACTCCACAGGTGATAAATGACGAGCCGTTTTTGAAGTTTCTTGAATTGCAGGCGGTAGATATTATGCCGATATTTGTGCTGTTGCTTGTGGGTGTTTTTGTTGCGGACAGTTACGAAAAACGAATGGATCAGCAGATAAGGATATCTAAAAATTCGTCAGCGTTTTTTAAGTCACGGGAGATAATTTTATCAGTGGCGATATTTATAATGTTCACGCTAAGCTTTTTCGCCGATCTTATTTTAAGCGGAACTTTACAGCAGAGCGAATACAGCACCGCACCATTGCAAAGCGTATGGAAATTTGACCTTGCGCCTTTAATGCTAACTGTTAGAGGCACAATAATATGGCTATATGTCACAAGGCTTATGTCGCTTTTTATAACCTACGGCATTTTCGTGCTTGTGGCAAAGCAAGTGCGCTCTGTGAAAAAATATGTTATGCTGACCTCTGGGCTGATAGCGGTCATGTCCGCCGCCGCACATTATGTGGGAGCACTTTCGCTTTATATGTTTGCGGCTGTCACAAGCGTAAATGGGCAGCTTAACAACCTTGACTATATGAGGGCTTTTGATTGTTCGGAAGCGGTAGCTGTATTCATATATCTTGCAGCGATTTTGAGCGGACTGACTGCATGGAGATACAGCGGATATTATGAAAAAAGCTTTGACCGATAAGGAGTGGTGATGATATGAGCGTTTTAAGAGTAGAAAACTTATCCAAAAGATACGGCAAAAAGCAGGTGCTCAAGGGCATAACCTGCGAATTTCATACGGGCATAAACGCTTTGCTTGGACCAAACGGCGCAGGCAAGACCACCATAATGAACTGCATATCGGGCGTGATAAAAAAGTCGGGCGGCAGCGTGACCCTTGACGGGCAGGACGTTTTTGAAATGGGCGAGAAATATCGTGAAAAGCTGAGCTTTCAGTTTCAGTATCAGCCATTTTATCCAAGCTACACCGCCCATGAATTTCTCAGATTTTCGGCTCTGTTAAAAGGAATGCCTGAGCCGCTTATTGAGGACGAGATAAGACGTGTGCTGGGGCTTGTGAATCTGTCTGAAAATCTTGATGACAAGATAAAGTCATTTTCTGGCGGAATGAAACAGCGCCTTGCCATTGCACAGACTATCCTTAACTCCCCCGAGATACTGATTTTTGACGAGCCTTCTGCTGGTCTTGACCCATTCGAACGTGAGCAATTCAAGAGGATAATGGTGCGACTTAAAAAGGACAGCATTATAATAATTTCCACCCATATCGTTTCTGATATTGACACCATAACGGACGACCTGATCATACTTAACAAAGGCTCTGTTATCGCTAATGACAGCCCAGAGGCGCTTTTTGAGCATATAAGGGGTATGGTGTGGGATATTCCCAAAGAGGATATTGGTTTGCTGCCTATCGAGAACATTTATTATGAGGATACAAAGTCGAAGACTATCTCAAAGACAAAGCCCACCCCTAACGCTGTTATGAGCGAGCCGACTATGAATGATCTTTATTTCTGCGGACAGCTTGACGGGGGAGTGTTTGAGTGAGGAGATAATTCAGATAATGATGTCTACTCTGAACGATAGTTGCCTCTTATCTTCAGTAATTAGGCTTTGTCCTCTACGAAAAAATTGTAATGAAAGGATAGAATGTGCTTATAAACCACAACCAAAATATGCTTTGTCTTGATGAATTTGATATACTTGAACTGCGTGAAAATGCAGATGAGTGTGATTATCTTTTTGTTGTTTCGCCTAAAATTGAAACAAAGATATGCACAAAATGCGGGAGCTGCAATGTTGTCAATTACGGTCGATATACTAAACTTGTCAGGGATATCAACATAAATGAACATTATACAGCTCTTAAGATAAGAGGTCACAAACATTTGTGTAAAGACTGTGGAAGTATTTTTGTTGACAGATTCAATACACTTGATCTTTGCTCAAAAATGACTAACAGACTAAGGTGCAAGATCCATCAATTATCATTAACAAAACTATTTAAGCATATTGCAAGAGAATATAAGTTATCTGTTACTACGATAGAGAAAATAGCTTTGGCATATATTCGAGAGAAAGATTCTCAGCATATTATGTATTCACCTGAAGTATTAGGTATAGATGAAGCACATTTGAATGGCTCGATTAGGTGTGTTTTGACGGACATAAACGAGCACTTGCTTTTTGAAATGCTTCCAAAGAGAGACAAACAAACTTTAATAAATTATCTCGACTCATTGCCTGACAGTAACAATATTAAAGTAGTTACAATGGATATGTATAGACCCTATCGTGAGGCGGTGTATGAATGCTTACCGGATGCGGCAATAGTTATCGACAGATTTCATGTAGTCAAGTTAATTAATGACGTACTAAGCGACTATAGAAAAACACTTTGCAAACAGCTATCTGCTGCTGAAAAGAAAGAGATAAATTCAGTACAGAAAGTCTTAAATGCCAACAGAAAAGACTTAACTGCAAACCAAAACAAAAAACTTGGATACATCTATTCAAAGTATCCGGAACTAAAAATGGCATATAATCTTAAAGAAGAATTCAGAGAGATCTACGAATGTACTAACAGGAGAGCGGCTGTTCTAAAGTATACAAAATGGTCCAGAAAGGTCAAACAGAACTTTAGTCCTTACATTTCAATAACTGAAACGGTAAATCGATGGAGCCTGGAAATATTTAATTATTTTGATCACCCGTACACAAATGGCGTTACTGAAGCTATAAATGGATGTATAAAAGCAATCGCACGAGATGGGAAAGGTTATTCGTTTGAAATTCTAAGAGGAAAGGTTCTGTATGGTCAAGCCTATAAAACCAATGCCATTTTTTCTTATAATAAATTTTCTCCGACAGTACACTATGCAACTGGTCCTTCGAACCGCTCGTCATTAAATATGATTCAAAATCTTATGGATTCGTACAAACAGATATCAGGAGCCGATATTGATAGGTTAAAATTAGGACTATTCTAAATAGGATAAGCTGCCACAGATTTTTTCTGTAGCAGCTTATTTTTGTTTGTGCTATTCCTTCTTGCGAAGATATCCGTCATCATCATATTTCTTAGCTATATGCTGTGCAGCTTCTCTTTTGGTATAATGTTGCGACCTGACTATATACCAAAAATCATCAAGATCGATCAAGTTTTACACCCTCTTTTTTATTTAATTCTATACTATATTATATCATATTTTCTAAAAAAGTTTACATTTATCAACACGGAAGTTGAAATAGCCTAAATTCTCTGCGGTCTTAAAAAAAGCAGCCTCGTTTTACAGAAGCTGCCTTATGTACATTAATTTTATTCTAGATCTTTTTTCTTTACAGAAGCAACACAGAAGTCGATGCGTTCTTCATCATCTTCTTCATTTCCTGAACCTGTGAGAGGAACTCCTTTTGTTGGATCGATCCCGTCAACGGCTGTAACAAGCCCTGTACCCTCGCCAATAGAAGCACCCGGTACTCTGAACTTTGTAATGTCGATAGGCTCGATAGAGGTCTCAACAGGTTTTTCAAGCTGTGGTATCCACTCGTATGGTACACGATAAGCTCTGTAGATCATGTTGCTTTTGAATGTTCCAGCAAAATTCTTGAAATAAGGGTTTACAAATTCCCAAACTATTTCATGGTCAGGTGTGACCTCAAGAAGATGTCCATCTGAACCTTCTGTAATAAGAGTGTTTCCGTTCGGAAGTCGCTGTGCAGAGCTGATGTATGAGCTATAGAACTTAGAAGCGTCAGTAAAAAGCAGATTTCCTGCTTCAAGGGGAGTGTACTGCCATGTTATTTCAAGTGTAACAGGATTGAATTGAAGTACTCTTGAGTAATCTCTGTGTGCATTGTTCACGCCTGTGAGGGAAGCAGGGTTAGGTGTGCCGTAGCCACCCTCACCACCGTTATCGAATACCAACAGGTCGCCCTCTCCAGGAAGTCCCTTTGGTATCATGTGCAGGTGGTGCTGACCAATTATCCAGCCAAGCTTCTTTGTGGCTTCGCTTTCGTTGAAGTTAGGACCTACACGCCATACTATCTTACCTGTTGATTTCTCGATAATTCCGAGTATGTTTGAATTTCTTGCGTCAAATATGATATTGTCCGGGTGGAAGCGTTTGTCGCCTGCGTCATACCACTTATTTTCGCCAAGGGTAGAGAAGTTGTTTATGTGCATCCAATCTCCACCTGCCTCACCGTGAAGGCCAGGGTTTCTGAACAATGCGTTCTTTGCGGCCTCGTCAAAGCCAAGATCATCAAAGTGGTCGCTTGCACGCCAGCTCCAAATTATATTGCCTTCCCAATCCACTTCGATGATCTTATCGTCAATAAGTCTTTTGTCTGAAATATCATGGTTGTAGAGGTTCTCGTGAGTAAGGATAAGTGTATTGCCACTGTCTGTCTTTGGCTCACCATTTGGATAATAGTAACCCACAGTGCTGCCCTCACGCTGAAAATCATGGTGCTGTCTAGCCATATAGACCGGTTCTTTACCCGGGTCCGCAACAAGTTCAGTTTTGTCGAATTTCCATACGATATGACCGTCCCAGTCTACCTGAACAAGATCAAGTTGATCCTGATATGCATATTTACCTCCTCTTGCTCCTGTTGTGCCCATTACATATCCGCCTGGGAGTATTTTGTTAGGAAATCCTCCCAGTCCAGCCCAAAGCTTTACTTCATTGCCATTCATATCTATGAACAGAGCACCTTTAGCGGACGGGAAGATCGTATAGCCGCTGTAGGCTTTTTCTTTGTTGTATATCGTAACTCCTGTTGGATAAATGCTTGGATAACCCATGTCTGATTCCTCCTTGTTTATTTGTCTGCTTTTGTCAGGTCTGCCGTAACGTTATCTGAAAATGCTTTTTTTGCTGCATCTGGATAATAAAATTCCCTTATGTTGTAATTGTTTGGATATTTACCATTCTCATACGCCCACTTATTTATTTCATCAAGATGAGATGCAGCTTCCTCAGAAAGTCCCAGTTTAATACTGTACTGTTCCCAGTTTGTTTTGAAATCATCTGGTTCGATTCCATATTTCTTTGATATTTTTTCAGCTGACTCATCTAAGTTGTCATTTATGTATTTAACGCTTTCATCAAGTGCTTTAAGATAGTTCGTAAGAGTTTCAGTATTGTTCTTTGCAAAGTCGCTTGATGTTATAAGATAAGCAGATACGTTTATCCCTATATCTTTTGCAGATGCGACCTGAGTCCAGCCCTCTGCTTCATATTTTTTTATAGCTGAGCCTGTAACGATAGCGGCTGATGCCTCACCGTTATGTGCAACTGCTATCTGAGTTGATATGGAATCTGTATTGACGTTTTTCTGCTTTGACGGGTCAAGTCCTAAATAAGTCTGAGCCTGCCAGTTGAAGTATTCTGAAACTGTTCCAATAGAAGTTATCCATCCTTCACTTTCATCTAAAGCATCAAGATCATTTTTGTATTTTGGTGCAACAAAAAGACCACCGTTATATGAAACGCTAGAACTTAGATCTGAAAAAATCACAAGATTAGTGTTATCGAGAGTATTTCCAATTCTGTTTACAGCAGCAAAATCTGCAAGCAGTCCTGTATCTGCTGTGCCTGTTGCAATAGCGTCAACTGTGTTAATGCCGGCAGCGTATTCTGATGTTTCGAGAGATATACCATATTTCTCAAATATTCCTTGCTCCATACCGATATAGTCGGCATACTGATCTGGCTGACCTGTCATGTTCGCAACTCTCAAAACGCTAAGCTCTTTACCGTCTTTGGTAACCTTCTTTGCGGTTTTTCCGCTTGATGAACTACTGCATGATGCAAGAAGAGTTGCTGTCAATGCTGTAGATGCTATTATTGCGATTATCTTTTTTATGTTCATTTTTAAATCTCTCCTGTTAAATTAATTATTTTACGTCAAAGTGTTTAAGTTTTTTCTTGCCAATAAACTGTAGGATCCTGTCAGCAGCAAAGCCAATCACAGCAAGTGTGACGATTCCTGCAAAAGCCCAGCTTGTTTTGTAATAAAGCTTCGAGCTGTTTATAAGATAACCAAGACCATCACTGCCGACCAGCATTTCAGCTGCCACAACACAGATTATAGCTGAGCTAAGTCCTAGTCTTATTCCAGTGTAGATATTAGATACCGCTGATGGTACAACTACTGTGAAAAAAACTCTTGCTTTTTTTGCCCCCATGCAGGAAGCTGCTTCCACGAGCTGCTTATCAGTTGAAGCCACACCCGCTATAGTGTTTACGAACATAGGGAAGAATGATGCGTAGAAAATAAGTGCTACTTTTGATTCTTCGCCTACTCCGAACCACATTAGAAAGAGTGTCGCCAATGCAATAGCAGGCACAAATCTGAAAAAGCTAAGTATAGGTTCAACGAGCCAGCGTACAGGTCTGAAATTTCCTACAATAAGACCCATAGGAACAGCAAAAATTATTGAAAGTAGCCAGCCTTTTATTACTCTTCCGACGCTTGCAACAATATCACTCCAAAGAGTTCCGTCTTTGATAAGTTCCTTCATGCTGTCGATCGTTTCCTTTGGGCTTGGAAGAAAATATTCATCATATTTCAAAGATCCTATTCCCCAAAGGGCAATTATTGCTACCCATGATATGATGCCACATTTTAGTATCTTCTGTATAGCAGAGGACTTTGTTTTATTATTTTCCATCTTTAATGTCCTCCTTACTAAATATAGTACAGCTCTGAGTCATCAAGAGCTTTGTTTACGAGTATATTTGTAGTGTTTTCATCAATAGTGTAAAGCTTCTTGATAAGTACTTTTACCTTATCACCTTTTTTTAAGCGGGAAGCGTTCAGCGGATATCTGCCTGTTACTGAGATACCTTCTATGGAAGCTTTAACCTCAAAGGCGTTTCCTCTGAATGAAACTTCTTCCACAACGGCATCCTCCATTGAGCTTTCAAACTGGTGATACTCGCTGTCTTCAAATTTGTTTATCTCGATAAACTCAGGTCTGATTATAGCTGAAGTCTTGCCCTCTGCTGTTTCAAAGCCTTTGAGCTTGCTGTAGTCCTCGATAACTGCGGACTGACCGATAAACTGAGCAACAAAAGGAGTTTTAGGTTCAAGGTATATCTCAACTGGATTGCCTATCTGCTCAACTCTTCCTTTGTTTGTGATAACAATTTCGTCTGCGACCTCTATTGCTTCGTCCTGATCGTGTGTAACGAAAATGCTTGTTATGCCTATTTTATCAATAGTATCACGAAGCCATGTTCTCAGTTCTTTTCTTACCTTTGCGTCGATAGCTGCAAAAGGTTCGTCAAGTAGAAGGAGTTCAGGCTGAGGTGCTAGTGCTCTTGCAAGAGCGATACGCTGCCTTTGACCTCCGCTGAGCTGGTCAGGATAACGCTTGCCAACGTCAGGCAAGCCAACAAGTTCAAGAAGCTCAGCCACACGTTGTTTGATAAACTTCTTATCTTTTTTCTGAACCTTCAGACCATAAGCTATATTATCGTAAACTGTCATAAAAGGGAAGAGCGCATAGCTTTGAAAAACAAATCCGATACCTCTTTCATTTGATGGAAGTTTGTTGACATTTTTACCATCTATAATAATATCGCCGCTATCCTGTTTTTCCAAACCTGCAAGCATACGCAGGATAGTTGTTTTACCGCTGCCGCTCGGTCCAAGCAGACCGATAAGCTTTCCCTTTTCAATACCAAAACTTACGTTATCCGAAGCTTTAAAATCGCCAAAACTTTTATTAATGTTTTTTAATTCTATATACATAGCTGACAACTCCAATTAAGATATATTGCTGTGATAGTTCCAGTGTCAACATCGCTGCATTCGCTTATTAATCTTTGACAATTTAAGCTCCTCACTTTCAATTCATATCAAGTCGATATGATTAGTATGCTTTTATTATACATGATTTTATGGAAATGTCAATAGTTATGAATGATTTTCATTAAATCATACATATATGATAGGAATACTTTATTATTGTTGTACATTTTATTCATAACTAACATATATGAGAAATATGATATACAGAAATGTTTGATAATACTCTTGACAAAGTGCGTAAATAGTGATATAATCACTATATTCATAGTAAAACTATATGAATAATATAATATATATTGGAGGAAATAAAAAAATGCTTACAGAACTGACAAACCAGAATTACAACGAGCTGATATCAGCAGACAAACCGCTTGTTATAGAATTTTACTCACCTACCTGTGTTCACTGTAAAAGAACAGAGGCAGGGCTTAACGAAGCTGCAGAAGAGCTTGGAGAAACCGCTATCATAGCTAAGTGTGATATCACATCTCAGCCAGATCTTGCGAAGAGATATGACGTTACAGCACTGCCAACACTCCTTTTTATAAAGAATGGTGATATCAAAAACAAGCTTGAGGGTTTTACACACAAGCTGATAATTCTTGATAATATTAAGAGATTATAAAAAAAATCAGTCCGATGTTTTGAGCATCGGGCATTTTTTTGAGCAAAAGGTCTTGACAAAGTAGGGAGTTTATGATAAAATAATAATGTTGTTTTGTATGCGGGTGTGGCGGAATTGGCAGACGCGATAGATTTAGGTTCTATTGGCAACACCGTGCAGGTTCAAGTCCTGTCACCCGCACCATATTGGTGAGACTAAATGGATGCTCACCCTTAAAAGCCCGTATTTACGGGCTTTTTTCATGCTTTTCAGCTGAAAAATTCAAGGTAAAAACCATGGATGCTTTTTCATGATTTTCACCGACCGGAAGGGTTCGAACCCTCGACAAATGAATATTGTCAAATAAAACGGCAAGCTTTGAGCAGATTTCGCTCCCGGCTTGCCGTTTTTTTATAAAAAAACATTCACAAAGTTTAGAAGGCTTTTTTGTCAAATATCACGAAATGTGATAAACGACAAAGCGGTCTTTTTTTATTTCAAAGAAGGCTTGATAACAAATATACTATAAAAAGGGAATCTAAAACGACTGGAGGTGATCAAGTAAAAAATGAACAGCAGTCAGACCGAGGACATGACCGAAGAACCCGATATGGGAATGACGATGTGAGGTGTAATATGATTTACAACGAAAAGAAAGTAGAAACGCTTAGACAGAGATATCCCGAAGGAACTCGGATATGCCTTGACAGTATGGATAACGATCCCCGTCCGATTCCACCAGGTACTAAAGGCATAGTTCAATTTGTGGACGATGCGGGTACTCTGCACTGTAAATTTGATAACGGAAGAACGCTTGGCGTTATCCCCGATGTGGATAAGTTTCATAAAATCGAACAGGAACAGGCTATGGCGGATGAGCAGGAAAAATCTGAAGAAATCACAGAAACTGAGGGTTTTGAAGAATCCGAAGAAATGAATATGTCAATGTAACGGTTAAGTTTTGAAAAGACTTAGCCGTTTTTTTATTGCAAAAAGGAAAGGATCAGTGATAAATGATAAAATATTTCGATATCTTTGCAGGCATCGGCGGATTCCGCTCAGGACTTGAAAAAGCAGGAGGCTTTGAGTGCGTCGGGTACTGCGAGATTGACCGATATGCTAAAAAAGCATACGAAACAATGTACGATACGGAAGGCGAGGTGTATTACGATGACGCAAGAAAAATCAACCCAAACGAGTTACCCGATTTCGACCTTATATGCGGAGGCTTCCCTTGCCAAAGCTTTTCAATCGCTGGAAAAAGGGGCGGATTTGACGACGCAAGAGGAACTCTGTTCTTTGAAATTGCCAGAATCGCTGCCGTTAAAAAACCTAAATATCTGCTGCTTGAGAACGTACCCGGATTGTTATCGCATGACTCAGGCAGGACGTTTGCGACCATCCTTGGTTCGCTGGACGAATTGGGGTACGATGTCGCATGGCAGGTGCTTAACAGCGCAAATTTTAGAGTCGCCCAATCCCGAAAAAGAGTGTTCATTATCGGATTTCTTAGAGAAAAATGCGCCGGAAAAGTATTGTCTTTCACGGACGCAAATCCAAAAACTCTTGTACAACGCATACCCGGACGAGAGGGCTGCAGAGTGTACTCAGCCGACGGACTGAGCATAACGCTTACGGGAACGGCAGGAGGCTTCGGAGGAAAGACAGGACTTTACGAGATCATAGGACTTCCGATCAAGGTCAAAACCAAGTCGGGCTATCAGTTAGCATTGCCCGGCGACAGTATTGATCTCGCCTACCCTAACATTAATTCAAGACGAGGACGTGTAGGTCACGATGTAGCACACACGCTGACAACAAGCTGTAATCAGGGATATTACGCTATGTGTATCGATATGAATCCCGAACCGAAAGTTACAGAGCTTGCGAGGTGCATAACGTCAAGGCAGGACAGCGGTATAGGTCACCATAAAGGAGAAAAGTCGGGGGTGATCGTGATTAGCGATCCGATTGCGGTGCTTACTCCCGAAAAGGAGAAAGTTCGTCAGCAAGGGCGAAGATTTAAACTTCCAAACGAGCCGATGTTTACGATAACTGTCACCGATAAACACGGGGTGATCTACTGCGGATATATCCGCAGGCTCATGCCTTTGGAATGCTGGCGTTTGCAGGGGTTTACAGACGAGCAGTTCAACAAGGTGGCGGCAACGGGAATGTCAGACGCACAGCTTTACAAGCAGGCAGGAAATGCCGTGACTACGAATGTTATCGAGGCTCTTGCAAGGTTTATTTTAGAAATTGACAAGGAGAATGCAAATGAATAATATGATAAAGATATTTGAAAGTAAAGAATTTGGAAAAGTGAGAACTGTGGTACGAAACGGAGAAACTTGGTGGATATTAAAAGATATCTGCCGAGTGCTTGAAATGAAAGCAAACAGTGCCGGAGAGGTCGTCAAAAGACTTGATAAAGATGAGTACGATTCAATCGGACTCACCGATTCGCTCGGAAGAAAACAGAAAGCATATGTCGTAAGCGAATCAGGTTTGTATTCAATTCTTGTAAGGTCTGATAAACCTAAAGCAAAGCCTTTTCGTAAATGGATCACGACCGAAGTACTCCCAACTATCCGTCGCACAGGCGGTTACGTCGGCAACGAAGAAATGTTCATAGAAAACTATCTCCCGTTCCTTGACGAACCGTATCAGAATCTTTTCCGCTTGCAGATGATGGCGATAAATCAGCTGAACGAGCGTATCCGCCACGATCAGCCGCTGGTGGAGTTTGCGAATCAGGTGTCAAACACCAATAATCTTATCGACATGAACGTTATGGCAAAGCTTGCAAGAGCCGAAAATATCCCTGTCGGCAGGAACAAGCTTTACGGCTGGCTGAAAAGAAAGGGAGTTCTTATGGCGAATAATCTCCCCTATCAGGCGTTTATCGACCGAGGATATTTTGCGGTCAAGGAGTCGGTGTTTGAAACTGCGACTATGACAAAGACTTATCAGCAGACGTTCGTTACAGGAAAAGGGCAGCAGTTCGTCATAAATCTGCTCAAAAAATATTATGGAAAAGAGGTTTTGCAATAATGGAGATAATAAGCGTTTCTTTACACGATCTGAGAAAAATGAATGACAGCGATGGGCTTGTTTTACAAGGCTGCGGCGGCGACCTTAAAGAATGGGTTGACGGTATAAACGATATGCTGACGGAAAGCGGAATATTGCAGAACGAAAGTTGATTTGAAAAAGCATATACTTTTAAAAATGAAAATCTTACCTGTCTGCTGTTTCCGTTTGATGACGTTCAGCTTGATATCGGTAAGCTTGCAATGTGGAGATTGCATACACACGAGCAGTTCGGAGGTACATGGCTTTCCGATTATGTTCCGAACAGACTTGGCGGTTTTGTTCTGTGTGAGGAAGAATGTGACGAAAGCGAAGAAATGGGAATGGAGATGATGTAATGGCGTATTTATTCATAGGAATGATAATCGGAGGGATTATCGGACTGACGGTCGGCAGCCTAGCAGTGGCTTTCAGATTGGCAGAAAAAGAAATCACAAGACTTAAAAGGGAGATAAATTCAAATGAGAAAAGCTAAAGCAAAAGCAGATTTTAAGTTTGCAATGGGCAGTATTCCTGCAATGCTCAGGGTGACAAAGCCCGTGCTTTCGGAAATGCAGTACAAGGAACTGTGCAACGAGGTCAATAAAGCCAACGGATATCTTGAACAGAAACGCATCATATTCAGCTATGTCGATCCAATAATCAAGGGCTGAAGTAACCACAATTAAATAACCACTAAGGTCGTTTTGCCAATGACAGAAAACTTCTGTTTTTAGCAAAGCGACTTTTTTTCTGTCATTGGCTTTAAACGGCAGAAAGGAGTTTCATGAACAGTTTTATGTCATGGGTAGGCGGTAAAAAGGCATTGCGTGACGCAGTACTTGCAAGATTTCCGCCTTACTATGAACGATATATCGAGGTTTTCGGAGGTGCAGGCTGGGTTTTATTCCATAAACCGCCCGGTATGGATTTTGAGGTATACAACGATTTTAACGGAAATCTTGCAAATCTTTATCGCTGTGTCAGGGATAACCCGAATAAGCTGAAGTACAAGCTTCGTTATGTCCTCGATTCTCGTGAAGATTTCGACTGGATTGCTAGTCTTCATAAGCGAGGTCTGTTCAGCAGATTTCGTGATGTTGACAGGGCGGCGAAGTTTTATCAGCTTATCCGTTACAGCTACGCAAGTGGACTTGACAGCTTCGGCAGTCAGCCGCATTCAATATGGTCGGATTTCCCGATGATAGACTTGGCAGCAAGGAGATTGCAGAAGGTAGTAGTTGAGAATAAAGACTTTGAAAAACTGATACGGCAGTACGACCGCCCTGTCAGCTTTTTTTATTGCGATCCACCGTACTTTGCAACCGAAAGCTATTACAAAGACGTGGGATTTAAAGCCAAGGATCACATCAGACTGCGTGACAGTCTTATGGATATCAAGGGCAAGTTTCTTGTTTCCTACAATGACTGTCCCGAAATCCGTGAACTTTGGGACAAACCGAATATTCACATTGAGGAAATTTCAAGGATAAATAATTTGGCGCAGAGATACGACGGCGGCTGTCAGTATGCAGAACTGCTCATATCCAATTACGATACAAGCGAGAGATTACAGGCGGTACGCCAGCTTTCGCTGTTTGACGATGAAACAGACAATTTTGGAGGTATAATTTTATGAAAAAGATAATTTTTGCACAGGTACTCACGACCAACGGAACTACCGTATTTTCGGGGCTTTTTGATGAAAACGGCGATACCGTAAGCATAGAAACGGAGTGTGACGATAGCGGAGTGACGCTTACGATATGGCGCAATGCTCCCGAAAGAGAACGTCCCGACTGCGGAATCTCGGAGGAAGAAATAGAGAGGACTTGCGCTATGTACGATGATTGTGGAGATTGTCCGCTGTGGGATTATTGCAATGAAGATGAGGAGGTTGTATCATGAGTTATCTTTATAGACATTCTTTTGAAAACGCTGAACAAAGTGGAGAGATCGAGGCATACCGTGAAAGTCAGAAAGAAAATATCCGATGTAAAAATGCGATAGAAAAAGCTATTGCGGATAATTTTGACGGCTATTATTTAAGCGATACAGCGGTCAGGACAGCGCTTGCCGATTTCGGTTATGACCGCACAATGTGGGTGCTGGCGGTAAGTATTCTGAATAAGAATGATGACGGACGTTTCTCACATGAAAATAAGGAGTGGGCAAGGTCTGTTATCCCCCCATATATTTCCCAAAAAGAAATGCGGGAATATTGCGTTGATTCTCATCCTGCCGTGCTTAACGGCTTTATCGATGAGGTCAGAAAGGAATATAGCAAGCTCGGACTTGTGGGAGAAAAGCAGTGCGTTCACTCCGATAAGCCGCAGGACTACGAAAGAAAGCTGTTGATCCTTAAGCCGGAAATTCTTAATGAGCAGTTCAAGAGCCCCATAAATCAGTATTTCTACGCAACGGGAGGTTTTGGCTGCGATCCCGAAAAATCGGGCAGAAAGGTGTTCGGGCAGTTTCTTGCGGACGGCGAGAAGGCGCATTTTTACCGTGAGGATTTCTGCGGAGTTGCGGACTATGATCAGATTCCAAAATGGGCAGTTGAACGGCTTGCGCAGATAGAAGCTCCGCAGATGAAAATACGCATATTTCAGATCGATCACGACAAGGACAGTAACAAGCTTGCTTTTATGAATTATGATTACGCACAGGCACACGGCGGCGTGGATTCGTCCATATACCGTCAGATCTACGACGGTACGGTAAACTGCAAAAGCCTTGAAAGCGTTTTTGCCCTCTGCAATTCGGACAAAACACCTCCCGGATATTACGGCGAGTCGATGTCCGTTTCTAATGTTATAGAGGTCTGTGAGGGCAAAAATAAAGGTCTTTACTTCTGCGACAGCGTTGGATTTAAGCCTATTGACTTTGATATTACTCGGACAGACCATAATGATATGATGAAAATTCTTGTAGTGGAGAACGGCAAAACACCGTATAAAGCGGAAATTCGGCACGATATCCATGCTATGCAGTCTGTGGTCGGAGGGTGTATCGAGCCCATATATTTTGAGCCGAAGCAGGACGCTTTAGTTTGGTGCAACGATGAATTTCTGCTTAACGGTTCACAGCCTAATCGCATGGTGGGAAATGTTCTTGTACATGGAACTTTCTTTGTTTCAGGAAATTATATGAACGAATACGGCGAATGGGACAGCTGTTCGCTTACCGATGAGCAGATCAAGAAATATTCCGCAATGTTTGAAACTCCCGTTATCGTATTGGAGCAAGCGGAGAAATTGACCGAGGACTTTGAGGAATCGGAAGAACCCGAAATTACGATGTCATAAACGAAAGGAGCAGGTGATGCAAATGAAAATTTCAGCGACAATCAACAGACTGGTGGACAAACCCGGCAGCAATATCAAGGCGTATGCCAGCGTTACAATGGACGGAATGTTTGCCGTTCACGGACTGAAAGTAATGGAAACCGAGAAAGGCAGATTTGTAAATATGCCCTCAACTTCATATACCGACCGTGACGGCAACAAGCAGTATCCAGACATTTTTCACGCAGTCACAAAATCGGCGAGAAATGCTCTTAATCAGGCTGTTCTGAATGCTTACGATGTCAAACTTCAGCAGATACAGGCAACAGAGATTGAGGTTGAAAAAACTCCCGACGAGGAAATGGCGGATGAACCTGAGCCTGAGATGTCAATGTGATACAAACTCAGGCTTTGTATTCATTGAATAGGTAGAAAATCACCGAGATTACTGGATTTTGCGGCGGTTATATGCTATAGTTAAAAAAACAAATTCATCGGGGTGATACAATGAAAAAAGCGATAACGATCTTAGCTGTATGCAGTCTGCTGCTTACAGCCTGCGGACAGATAGACGATACAGAATCCAAAGTGGAAACTACTACGACAACGGTTTCTGAAAGCACAACCGATACGGAAACTTCATCGGCAAAAGAAGAAAAGGATACAAGCGAAGCCACAACTACTACGAAAAAGAGTTCGCAGACGGCATCCTCATCTTCAAAGCCGACGGGTATTACTGTAACTACCACAAAGAAATCAGGTTCGTCAGGTGCTTCGGGAAACTCAATTCAGGGACAAAACAATGCTGTTCAGAATAACAACGGTCAGGAAAATTATCAGCCTGCTCAGAATAGTCAGCAGGCCGATAATTCGCCGCCCGATAACAATCAGAGCAATAACGGTGCGCAACAGAATAACCAATCATCTGACAATAAGCCTCAGACTACAACGGCAAAGCCTGCGGTGACAAATCCGCCGACTACGACTACACCAAAGCCGCAGACTGAACCTCCGGAAGATATAATTGAAGATACAACAAGCCTGCAAAGCGTTTTGAATTATGTAAATTCGCTCGGAAGAACAACCGATGAATATTACAATATAGGTGCAGGATTGGGGCACAACGGCTCTGATTATGGAAAAGCCGAAGCTGTTTACAATTGGATCAGAGGGAACGTCAGCGGAAATTGTCAAGTATTCTCAGCAGCAACAATGTACGCTTGTAAAGGTGTGGGACTTGAATGTCGGTATGCGTTTTTCTCACCGGATGCCTGGTACGGTCATATGGCAAACTTAGTATGTGTGGAAGGAACATGGTATGTGTTCGATACACAGGACGGCAGATTTTTAAAATCAGATAAATACGGTGAAATAACCCGAATATTTGATGAAAATGATAATACAATTGAAATTTCGATAAGCGAATCGGCTTATTGATAATATGTAACAAATATGCAAGTGAGAGAGCCGAAGAAATTTCGGCTCTTTTTCTTTGCGTGAAATCAAAGGAGAAATGTACTTTATGTTTAAAACAAAATCAAAAATATTGAGAAAGCTTGGCGCAGGGTTTATGGCAGGCCTCTGCGCTTTTTCTATGCTCGGTTCATCTGTGAGCGGAGCGATAACAGCAAATGCCGCAAGTACTTCGACCGAAAACTCTGCGTTTCCGTCTTCCGATACGGTGATCGCAAAGGCGGCAACTTTGCTCGGAACACCGTATACATTTGGGAATAAGGGGTACTGGTACGCATACAATCAGGGACAGTATACTCCTCTGTCGGTGCAGACGATAAATAATCTCGGCATCGACTGTTCGGGACTTGTGTACTATACGCTGACGCAGCTTGGATACAAAACATCGGGATTTTCATGGAACAACCCCGTTCCTGTGGATACCGATCACTGGCTGACAGTCAGCGATAACTGCACAATCACTTATGACGGTGTGACTTCAAAAGTCGATGTTGAAAAGCAGAATATTAAGACCACGGACCGTCCGTATTGGGAGTGTGCCGACGGTTCAAATATTACTCCCGGTTCGGTAGTTGTTGCTGAAAACCCCAGTGGTATCGACCATGCATGGATATATATGGGTGAGTTCGACAGCCGTTCCGATGTTGTTTCATATCTGAAATCAATTGGAGTTTCGGAAAGTCTTATCAATTCCAAAACGGTCGGTGACGGAAAAGGTGCAGGCGGTACTCATTGGAGAATTGAGGCTAACGGCTCTGAGGGCGTTGTAATTAATAACAAGGCCGACGGTAAAACAGCGACCGCTATGAATATGTCGGCTTTTAGGATCACAAAGACCGATGTGACTTTTGAGATAGATAAGTATAATACAAACGGTGATCTTGTGGGAAAATCAAGCGTTGATAATTCTACTGCGGTATATGGAATCTACAGCGATAAATCCTGCAAAAACAAGGTTGCCAAAATCAAAATCGGTAGCAATGGAAAAGGCTCTGTAAAGCTGCCAAACAAGACTTATTACGCAAAGGAAATCAAGGCTCCTACGGGTTACGCACTGGACAAAACCGTGTACAAAATCAAGGCGGGCGTGAACAAGGTTAAGGAGGATTTCCAGACGGGAAAAATCAAAATCAATAAGTCAGCAGAGGATGGCATAATCAGCGGCAGAAAGTTTAAAATCACCTATTCATACAATGGAAAATCTCTTTCTGAAACTGCAAAAACAAATGCAAAAGGCATTGCGACCTTTGACGATCTGAAAGTTTATGATATGTCCACAGGCAAGGCTATCACTTACACTGTTTCCGAAATCAACGTAGATACGAGATATGAAGCTCCCAAGGCGAAGAATGTCAAGCTTACCGACGGCGACGTTGACCTGACCATAAATGTGAAATTCAACAACGAACTTAAAACAGGTTCTATTAAGATCAACAAGCAGTCTGAGGATAATCATAACGGCGGCAGAGAATTTACTGTCACAGGTAACGGCAAGACTTACAGCATAAAAACAGGTTCTGACGGTGTTGCAATTCTTTCCGATATCCCCGTATACGACAGTAACAATCAGAAAATTGTTTACACGATTTCTGAAAAAAACGTACCAGTGAAATATGTTATTCCTGCCGAGCAGACAGTGACTTTAACGGCTGATGAAACTACCTCTGTAACGTTTGAAAATGTGCTAAAAAAATTCACTTTGGAAGTTACAAAAAAGGATTCTGAAAATGGCTCTGCACAGGGGAATGCAAGCCTTGCGGGAGCGGTTTACGGCGTGTTTAAAGACAGTGTTTTGAAAGACGAATACACAACCGATGAAAACGGATATTTCAAGTCCAAGGAATATGTCTGCGGGAATTACACGGTTCAGGAGATTTCTCCCTCAGAGGGATATCTGCTTGATGAAACTGTGTACCCGGTTGGTGCAGAAGCTGAGAATTATTCTATTGAGCATAACCCCATTTCCATGACAGTGACCGAGGATATTATCAAGGGCAATATTTCAATCATCAAGCATTCCGATGACGGAACAACGCAGATCGAAACTCCCGAAGTCGGTGCGGAATTTGAGGTTTATCTCAAGTCATCAGGCTCTTATGAAGCCGCAAAAGACAGCGAAAAAGACTACCTCGTATGCGATGAAAACGGCTATGCTGCGACAAAAATGCTCCCCTACGGCACGTATATTGTGCATCAGACAAAGGGTTGGGAAAATACCGAATGGATCGATGATTTTGAAGTGATTATCAGCGAAAACGAAAAAGAATATTTCTATCTTATCAATGACGCAGTGAAAAAATCCTTTGTAAAAATCGTAAAGAAGGACGCAGAAACAGGCAATATAATTCCCGTTTCGGGCATAGGCTTCAAGGTTTGGGACTGTGCAAATTCCGAATATGTTTCGCAGAAAATTAACTATCCGTCTGAGATGATCCTTGACACATTCTACACAGACGAAAGCGGCTCGCTTATGCTCCCGAACGAGCTTGCTTACGGCGATTACGAGCTTCATGAGGTGCAGTCGGCAGAGGGATATGTGCTTGATAAAAAGCCTGTTCCATTTACAATTGACGGTTCAGTGGAAACCGTAGTTGTGGAGAAAACAAATACCGCACAGAAGGGCAGAATTTCTGTTCAGAAAACAGGTGATATTTTTACAACGGTCGCTACAGCATCATCTGCTTACACGGACGAAAACTGCGAAACTATTGTAAATCCGACAACTTACACTCCCGTTTTTGCAAGCGGAAATCTGTCCGGTGCAGTATTTCAGATTATCGCAGTAGAAGATATTGTGACGCTTGACGGCACGATCAGAGCAAATGCCGGCGATGTTGTAGCTGAGATCACGACCGATGAAAACGGATATGCAGAAACAGACCTTTTGTATCTTGGCAAGTATGAAGTCAGAGAAATTACTGCCCCTGACGGCTATGCTCTTAACGCAGAATCTCAGTTTGTTGAACTGACCTATGCAGGACAGGAAATTGCTGTTCGTGATACCGTAAATACGTCATTTGTCAACGATTATCAGGGTGTAGAAATTTCACTTTCTAAGGTCATGGAAAAGGACGAGTTATTTAACATCGGTAACTCCGATGAATATACCCGAGTTCGTTTCGGACTGTTCGCAGCCGAGAATATTACCGCCGCTGACGGCTCGGTAATTCCTGCTGACGGACTGATTTCTGAAATAAGTCTTGCTGAAAATATGTCCGCAAAGTTTGATACTGCTCTGCCTTTCGGCAAGTATTACGTTCAGGAAATTGCAACCGATGAGCATTATGTTCTGAACGGTAAAAAGTACCTTGTAAACTTCGAGTATATGGGACAGGAAGTAACTACTGTTTCAATCGACTGCGGGCAGTTCGTAAATGAACTGAAACGTGGTAAAATCGAGGGAATCAAGGTAAATGAGAGCAACGAACCTCTTGAAAATGCTCTGTTCGGACTGTTTGCTGTTGATACCGCTGAGTTTACTGCCGACAACGCATATATGACCGCTGTTTCCGATGAAAACGGACACTTTGAATTTGACAAGATCCCATATGGTGAGTATATCGTCAGGGAAATCGAAGCTCCCACAGGCTACATTTTAAGCGATGAAAGCTACCCCGTGACTATTTCTGAGGACGGAGAAATTATCGAAATTATAGCAGTAAATAAGCCTATAACTGTTGAGATAAGTAAACAAGATGTGTATGGAAACGAGCTTGCAGGTGCAGAAATGCAGCTTGAAAATTCTGATGGCGAAGTCGTTGATAAATGGATTTCCGATGGAACAAACCATGTTGTTACCGAACTTCCTGCGGGAGGTTACACACTTAAGGAAATTGCTGCTCCCGACGGTTATGTTATCGCAACCGACATCAGATTTACAGTTGATGTTTATGGCAAGATTACTGTAGAAAATGTGGACGCAACCGCTGTTTCTGAGAACGGCAATCCGCTGATTGTTATGGTAGACGAGGCTGAGAAAATATCTGATGTTCCTGATACCCCGTATACAGGCGATAACCACAGCAATTTTGCGGCTTACGCAATGCTTGGAGCTGCAAGCTTGATTATTGCTGTCCTTATCATCACAAAGAAAGGGAAAAAGCATGAATAAGAAAGCGATTAGAATTGCGGCTGCCGTCAGTGCAGCCGCTCTCCTTTGCGGAGGAATTTATCTTCTTGTGAAAAACGATTTGGCACAGAAAATTAAGTGGCGTGATATTATGATATACGCTCCTACCCCGATAGCGCAGGAAACGCTTGATATGGCGGTAGATAACCGTTCTGAAAAGCCGTCCGCAGACAGAGTTCCCGAGGATACAAAAGACGAACTGACCGCACAGGTCCGGCAGCTTTCCGAAGATCATAGCGATTCTGTCGCATGGCTGTATATTCCCGACACGAATATCGATTACCCGATCATGCAGTCGGGCGATAACGAATATTACTCTCACAGAGCGGTGGACGGCTCATATTTGTACGCAGGCTCGCTTTTTATGGACTACAGAAATTCCTCGGATTTCACCGATTTCAATAGTGTTATCTACGGTCACAATATGGGAAACGCAACGTGTTTTGCGGACATTCCGAATTACGAAAACGAAGAATATTTTATGAACCACAGCTACGGCTGGCTGACTACCGATGACGATGTTCGGCTGATAGATTTCTTTGCGGTGGCAAGGACTTCTGATACAAGCGGACTTTATCTTGCCGACCCAACCTTTGAAGAGTGGGATTCACAGCTTAGAAACTGTGCGAGCATTTACAAGGAGATCGGTATTTCTCCCGATGATAACCTGATAACGCTGTCCACCTGCACTTCTGCGGAGGGTAACAGTCGTACAATTTTGGTAGGAAAAATTATAGAGGAGTGATGTGAAATGAAGTTAAAAAAGACGAAAAAGAAGATACTTGCAGCGGTCGCAAGCGCATTGTGCTTTGCAGCGATGATGTCGACCTCAGCCTACGCATCGGGAGATGTTGCGGGAGCTGTGCAAAGCACTTGGAGTACCGCAAGATCGCAGGTGGTTTCGGTTGTAAACAACGTTGTGTTTCCTGTGATTGACGTAATATTGGCGGTTTTGTTGTTTGTCAAGATAGGTATGCTTTACATGGATTACCGCAAGCACGGTCAGATAGAATGGACTCCGGCGGCTATTCTGTTCGGCTGTTTGATCTTTACTCTGACGGCTCCGTTGTATATCTGGTCAATCGTTTAAAAAGGAGAATTTGTGTATGAAAAAAAATATATTCAGCTATGTTTTCAGCGGCAATTGCAATGATAATGACCGCCTGCGGAACGATTTCTCCGCCAACAGCACAAACGACAACGGCAGTTACAACAGCCGAAACCAATGTGCAAAGCTTGACGGACTTATCTTCATCTTCGGACTCTGACAGCAAAGTTGATTCAGAAAAAATACAATCCGATACCTTTATCGCAGAGTTTTTCGATTCAAATATCAGCTTTGAAGATACAAGCGAATTGGTTACTGAGTCGATGAAAGGCTGTTCCTTTGAATCGGAAAAAGATGAGTCAAACGGAATACAGAAAATTATGCTTAAAGGCAAAAACGGCGGAGGAATAGTTAATGTTCTATGCATTGATTTAAGTCAAAGTAATCTTGATTACGACATGGAATATATCCTTGAAAACTTCGGGGATTACTATTTCGGACAGACCTCCGCACAGATGAGCGGTATCACTGAGGATGATTTTGTGTCAAATTATCGTATGACAACAAATGTATATTCAAAAGGAAAATATCAGCAGTACGGCTCTGTTCAGAAGTCTGACGGTATGGTGACGCAGTTTGGGTACACGGAAACCTATGCTGTGCTTAGTGAAAACAAGCTGACAGTAGTATCAGGAGCATATCTCGGTACGGATATGATGGAAAGACAGAGTTTTTCGCAGCTTTTGGGTAAGCTTGATGAAAATGTCAAGTATTAAAGGTTGGTGTAGTTATGCCATATATCCCATTTACAGACGAACAAAAAGTCCTTGCAAATTCGGTAGACTTGGAGCAGTTTTTGCGTATGCGGGGTGAAAAGCTGGAACGTGTCGGCAGAGAGCATAAGCTCATTTACTACGACGGTTCGGGCAGGCACGACAGCATAACGCTCCGTGGCTCGACTTGGTTCGACCATAAAAATCAAGTGGGCGGCGGAGCAATAAAATTCATGCAGGAATTCTATGATATGGACTTTCAGACGGCTGTTCACGAACTGTTAGGACAGACGATAACTCCCCTCTCTTATGCTCCTTCAAAAGCTGTTGTGCATGAAGAAAAAACAAAAGAGTTCAAGCTTCCCGAAGCGAACAGCAATATGCACAGAGTGTTCGCATACCTCATAAAACAGCGGTTTATTAATCCCGAAATTATCAGTTTTTTTGCAAAACAGCATACACTTTATGAGGACAAACAGCACCACAATGCAGTGTTTGTAGGGCTTGATGAAAACGGAGTTCCAAGACAGGCAAGCAAGCGTTCAACCAATTCTTTCGGGAAAACTTTCCGCATTACCTGCGAGGGTTCAGATACTCGCTACAGCTTTTCTCACTTTGGCAAGTTGGAAAAGCTGTTCGTTTTTGAAGCCCCGATAGATATGCTTTCGTACCTTACTTTGCACCCCGAAAATTGGCAACAGCACTCATATATTGCAATGAACGGTGTTTATGAAAATGCCGTTTTAACAGCGTTAAAGAATCACTCAAACATCAATGAAATTGTGCTTTGCGTGGATAATGATGAGGGCGGAATCGAGGCTGTTGACAGACTTCGGGATATACTCACAGAAAACGGATATCCAAACGTTAAATGGCTTGCACCTAAATTCAAAGATTGGAACGAAATTTTAAAGGCAAAAAACGGAGCGGAATTTTTGCCTGCTGTTCCTCATAAGCGAAAGGAAGAATATCTGAAAGAAGTGAGTGAACTTGGGTATCTGAAATGCCGTCCCGATAAGCTGACCTCGCAGATCTATGCAACGTTAAAAAACAGACAATACAAATATCTGGCTGAGTATGCTTTGGCAGGCTCTGCATTTTTTATGCCCAAAACCGAACAAATAAACAGC
>NZ_JBCPGA010000026.1:0-33865 GCF_040914135.1 Ruminococcus sp. RTP21204st1_B2_RTP21204_210225
TCTGCTGCTGCCTTGGTGCCAATCTCCTTTGCGAGCTTTATTGCCTGCTTTTTAAACTCTTCATCATATTGTTTTCCGGTTCCCATTGATGACACACTCCTTTGTTTTTATTATACTTTGATTGTTTTGTATGTGTCAAGTTTTATTATACAGGATTAGGAGCCGAGGGACAGTTGGCTCTTTACACATTGGCACCTGTTATTCGACTTTCGTTCAATGAGATTTACACAAGCAGCTGGGAAAAAGGAGACAGCTCGATCTTTGGCGAGCGAATGCTGATAGTCAATTTTTGTATTCACGGCCGATGTGATGTTTCTCTCGCCAAAAAACGGTATGCCATTGTTAAGGAAAATCAAGTCTGCATAAGTACAGTAATGCCCACAAAGAATTTTTACTACCCCAGAAGTTTGTACGAGGGGATACAGCTTTATCTAGATCTTGATATTTTGCATAATGAAAACGAGCACATATTTCACACGCTCACAGATAGCTATGGTCAAGGAGGCTGAAACGCTGATACTCAGCGACTTGACAACTCGCATAACTGCAAAAGAATTGTCGGAAAGGTTCGGCGTTAGTGAGAGCAATTTCAAGTTCTATGTGAAAGGTATCCTTGGCGACAGTTATCTGAACTATTTCCGCAAGAAACGTATGAAAAAAGCAGCTGAACTTTTGGAAACCACCAATCTCAAGGTCATTGAGATAGCAAGTGCGGTGGGGTATGAAAATCAAGGAAAATTCGCAAAGGTCTTTGCAGACACTTATGGTGTTTCTCCGCTGGAGTTTCGGAGGTTATCGAAGTAGGGGAGAGCGAGAAAATTTGTGCAGGGGTTGGGTTTGTATATGAAGATAAACCGCCGCAGGTCACATAAATTCGTGACCTGCGGCGGTTTAGTGTAAAAAAAATTTAGTTCATATGGGTTGAACCTTTTAATGTGACGGGATGAAAAACATATTTTATTTTCCACAGCATTATATATATTTCTTGCTTTTTACAATTCATAGCTATTCTATTGTCGCAGAAAGAGTGCCGCTTTCATCCATACTCCATATGATCTGCTTAGAAATGAACGACCCATCTGCGTCAATTAGTCCGTATTTTTTGTATAGCTCTGTTACCTTTGCAAAGTAATCACGTTCCTTAGCAATAGTTAATTCCTTGACGGTTTCTCCGTTAAAGGTCACAGTATATGATGTCATGGATTCAGGAATTCGTTCTTTTATTTTTGCCGGAATACGCAATATTCTTGCTCTAATGTCATTTTCTGAAATGGTTTTGATCACTTGAATCGCAGCATTATCTATAACAGCATCAACTTTAGATTCCTTTAAGTCCCATCCTTTTTTATATGTATCAATAAGTTTTTTCTGTCTTGCTTTCACTATATCAGGAGTCCATTCATCGTAATTAAGCACATCTGTTGCTAGAGCATATGAAGTTACTCCTGCGTCCGTATTTTTAAAATATTTCTCCTTCTTTGTCTTAAAATCATAGTTTTGTGCCTTTGAATTATGCCTCTTGGTAAGTGGGATGAGATTACCTATCTTATTCAGCCAATATGATCTATCATCCACATCAGTCCAAGTCTTATTCCACTCGCTTCCAGGTGAAACTGTTTGAGGAAGAACATGTTCAATTGATAATACATTGGATTTGTAACTTGCTGCCCCATCTGACAAAAAAGCATCCAGACGAAGAATTAGGTAATTTCGCTTTATTCCAGTCATCTTATAAATATCTGAATTTAGCATAGATATGAATTCGTTTTGTTCAGATGCTGAAAGCTCAATGCTTTCCCCATAGATACTATCATCATTTTCATCTTGAAGATTGGAGATAAGTCTTGCATATCTTTCAATTCTATGGTTAATGTCAAACGAAGTCATTCGCATATAGCTTGCCAATCTTTCGAGTTTCTCAAAGAAAGTGAGCAATATGTCTGATTCTGTCTTATGCTTGCAGTAAAACACCATAGCAGGTGGTAACCAATCGGAGTTGTCGATCCTGTTCAGCCATCTGAGTATGTTATTGACCTTTTCTGCGTTCTCAGTTGAAGTATAGATAGCTTTTCGTATAATGTTATAAGCGTCCGAATATGGTTCAAGTACATTATCAATAAACTCTATAGCAGTATCATTGTTAATATCCGTGAGTACATACTTATAGAACTCTTCTTGCAAAGACTTCTTAGCTTTGCATTTCATTTTTATCATTCGTATATATCCGAAGAGATCATTGAAATCATCTCTTCCAAGCTGAGTTTCTATCTCTTCCCACTTATCGGTATAATCATCTCTATTGTCTTCATTGATCTTACCTATAACATCAGATTTGATTATATCAGTAGCAAGCAGGTTCATTCCTCGGCTGTTCATGACAGAGAATATTCTGAATGCTGACTGCTGTGACGGAGTTGAAACGACCACAATATAACAACGCTGTACTAAAAATGAGCCAAAAGCGAAAATATCTGCTTCATTGGCAAAAGTATCCTTGATCTTCTGTTGCAGGATTTGAGCATTTCTTATTATATTAGCTTTCGCTTCGGTGTCCTGAGACTCTGGATTTAAAGACGTTAATTCGTCTATTTTAAGCTCTTGAACATAGTCCTTGAAGAAACCGTTATCTCTTTCTCTGATCCTTAAACGTGGTTTCGGCTTTATTCCCTGAGATTTGATGCCTTTTTCGTTGATATAGTTTTTAAACTCATCTCTATCGTCGCTGTCACTTAAACTATGTGCTATTATAGCAAACAAAATAGTAAGTGTTGTAAGTCGCTGTTGACCATCTATCACATCTGACTTTGGATCATCATCTTGTTTGATAAGCACTATGCTTCCAAGAAAGTAGTTTTCTTCCTTATCCTCATTTTTATAAAAATCATATAGATCATCAAATAAAATGCCTGTTTCTTGTATAGTCCAAGCGTATGGGCGCTGATATGATGGTATATTATAATTGAATTCAGAACTGAAAATTTTTGAGAGAGGATACTCTCCACCTTTAATGCTGCTCATATGTTTACTCCTTCTGAAGATTGAAAATGTTGTAATTTTATTCTTAATTATATAATATTTTGTTTATGTTGTCAATTGCTATGTTTGATTTTCGAAAAGAAATTTTGTCCATTTTTCAATGCTTTGAGCTACTGTGACTTTTCACTAGATGATAGACATTGACAATAAGACATTGTATATGATTAGATAAGGCAAATCATTATAATTTAAAAATATGTCAACTATCCCAAAATCCTATGTAACACCCCTATTACATCATCATTTTCTAACCCATAGCTTTTCAATGAATTGCTGTCAAATGGTTCTTGCTCCAGCGAGCCGATAAAAGCGTCAATATCTGCTTTTACTGTTGCAGGTAATTCTGATATGCTTTCAAGTACAAGTTCAGCAGCTATTCTCAAAATGTCCTTTTTGTGTTTCTTGATATCGCTGGAATCAACAGATTCACCGTTGTCTTTTCTCTGCTTTAAATCAAGATATGCCTTTGCTTTAAACAAGATAAGATATTCGGGACGAAGAACGGATAAACCATTTCGCACAACTCTTCCGTCCATCAAGGCTTTGTAATACTCATCATCAAGCAGTATTGCTGATAGGCTTGAAACAGAATCATCTATGTGAATCGGCGTTATCCCTGTCATCTCACGGAGTTCAAAATCATTCCTGCAAAAAAGTTCTATCATTTTCGGATATGTGTCATCTTCAGGTTTATCAAATCTGTAAAACTGCGGCTTTTGACCATTCGTGGCCTTGTTTCTGTATCTGCCGATCTCAATAAACTCCCAAAGCTTTTCTCCAAATTCAGGCGTGAGAGCCTCAACGATAAGAACCATATCAAGATCTCTTGTCGCCCTAAAAGATGCGTCGTTGCTTTCAAATACAATATCACAGGCAGCACCGCCTATAAGCACATACTGTTCTTCATATCCGGCAAAATGATTTCTGAAAGTGTCTAGTCCTTTTACCACACATATTCCTCCAACATTTCATTTATAGATATCATTACTCTTTCGTCCTGCTTTTCTTCATCGGTCAATGCTAAAGCTACGCTCAAGGGGTCTTGTATCGACTTCTGTCCATAGTCAATGAAATAGCCAAGCTCAAGAACAACACAGCCAATTTCTTCTCCTCTGCGAATTTGTTTAAGCTTTTTTATACCTGTATCAGCCAGCTCTTTTTTTGTCACCCCATAGGTAGGAAAGTCATTATCTGACAACAATGAATACTCACACAAAGCAGTAATGCCGGCCTTTTTCTCCAAGTGAATGTCGCTTGGAAAAGCATATCTTCTGATAACAGGTTGTCTCAAAATATGCTGTATCTGTTTCCACAACTGCTTTACATCAGGCGGAATGGTAATAGCTCTTGACTTGCCTTTCGTGTCGAGAATATTCACATTCAGGTATTCTATTTCATCAAAACATCTGCTTGCTGACGTTTTTGATACATCCAATTTTTCGGCAGCTGTTGATACTGTTACTTTATCCCACTTTTCATATATCGCAGTAAGTATCAGCTTTTGCGTCAGAAATGAAATAAGCTCGACAGGTGCGATATCACGTTCGCCCGAATTTGAAAGCAGACAGCCAATGAACGGCAAATATATCTGCTTGTCTTTCAGCACAAAAGGGATACCGTCCTCTATAAGTTTTTCCTTTATATAAGGGGTAGCGGATCTAAGAAATAAGGCACAGTTCAGCCCTGAAATATTCTGTACTTTAGCTCTGTCTTTTCGGAGTGCAATAAGCCCAATATCGTTCTTTGGCTGAATTGCAAGCCAGCCCATTCCGTTGGTTTCGACATTTAAGATATCATATCGTCCCTTAAAAGCCAGCGGAAGTTTATCGTACAAGTCGTTATTTTCTTTGATCGTAACTCTTTGTCTTAAAGTTTTTTCTAAGTATTCTTTCATATGCTCACCTTTTTATATTTGTAACGTATTTTAAGTTACAAATATAAAATAACATATTTTTATCAATGTGTCAAGCTGTTTACATATTTTTTCTCACATTATTTTATGTACAGCCTATCCGCCAGTCTGAGGAGTGCAAGCAGGTAGTCAAGTTCGCTTTTCAACGTTGTCTGCAACGGGTCGCCCTCACGGATACGCATGGTGCGCCTTATTTCTTTAGGTATGACAACTCTGCCGAGATCGTCGATCCTGCGGACAATTCCTGTTGCTTTCATATTTATGACCTCCGTTGTTTTTTCAAAATTGCAGTAATATTATTTGCAGAGGTGGGGAATTTATGCAGGGGAAAAAGCGAGTGATAATCGTATGGATTTTAGCTTTTATTGTTCATTATCACATTGATTGGGAAATGTAGTATATAACTAATACGATTATCATTATTATTACGATTGCAGCGGCTATAATGGCATTTACTTCATTGGTTGTTCTTGGAAGTTCTTCAAGATCAGCTTCTAAATAATTAGGATCTAACTGTTTCAATTTTTCGTCAACTCTATTTATTGAATCAAGCCATTGCCTTTTATTTTTATAGTTATGGCGGTAGGACGTTTTTCGACATACAGAATATATATATGCATATTGTTGGCGTATGATTTTCCAAAGATATGTTGTCTTATATTTGTCCGGTATAGTATGTATGATATGTTCTATTGATTCGATCATTCCCAATGATAGTTCCACGAACATATCATAAGTGTATTCACTATCATTAGTTGTATAACTGCCATTCTTACCATATTCAGTCGTTGTATTCATTACAAATGAACTATTTAAAAAAGCAAGCAAATCAGAATTGATTCTTTGAATCAAAGCTTTGTTTTCTTCGTATTTTTTTGGTGAGCTATCATAATTGTCATCAATTACAGATATCGAATTTTTTAACACTTTAATTTTCTGTTCTCTTTTAAAGCGGTCAGAATCTACAAGTGCCATTCTTGCTTTTCCATAGCTGGAGTAAAAAATAGCCTCAATATTTGTTGGCTCATACTGCTCTACCATGTTATAGTATTTTTCACATTCTTCCCAATCTTCTTTAGCTTTTGCACGGCGTGCGTTTTCGAGGGAACGCTCTACAAAAGAGGTGTTATCGACTGTGACTTTACTTCCTGACACATCGACCTTGCCATTAACTTCGACAATAAGACGTTTAGCTTCTTCAGGTGAATATTTAGCACCGCAATACTGACAGATAAAGCAGCCGTCCTCTTTGACTAAATCATTGCTACCGCAAACTTCGCATACGATTTGTTTCATGCTTTAACATCTTCTTTCTGTGATTTGTATTTTCGTGATTAAAAAAATTATTATATTTCTGGTCCGCTATAATGTGGTAAACCAGCTAAATCCATGTTTTCGTTATAATAATCAATACTATATACTGACAATGAGAGTGCATTACTTCCATTTGGTGTTATGGATAACAGGTAGACATAGTTTCCGCATTTTACCGAAACCGAATCAGACTCGTCAGTTAAGTAATCTCCGGTGTACCTATATCTTTCTAAAGAAGTGTCAAGAATATCACACGAATCGCTAATATCTTCAGAAGAAAGACCAACATCAGTGTATAAAATTGCACTGGCATAAAACATTCTGAGTATATTTAAAGCGTCAACTTCCGAAATTTCATCGCTCGTTTTTTCAATAGTACAGTCTGCGTCTTCGTAATATTCCCTTATCCATTCTCCTAGATCATCATATATGATAGACATACTTTCAATGCTGTTATCATCTGAGCCGGTAATAGTGCATTTAAGTTTTGTTGGTGTGTTGTTAACAGTTATAGTGCAGATAACCTCAATGTTTCTGGTTTCAGTTTCATTAATGCTGTTTTCGTCATAATCAAAAACAGACATATTTTCTTTTGCATAATCTAATTTCTTTTTTACATTTGTTATAAATGTATCTTCATGGACATCTTGCGTAACCTCGCTTGTGGTTAGCGTGGTGGTCGCAACCTCATCTGACGTTGTTGTTGAGATCGTTGTTGTTGTGAAATCGGTTTGCTGTGAATTATTGATTGATTTATTGCTGCTTTTAGTATTGTTTCCACAAGAACTTAAAATCAATGTTGAAATAACAAGTGATAATACTAAATAACCATTCTTCATAAGAAATTCCTCCATATTCTTCTATAGTGCTTTTTGCACTACTTATTTTGTACTGTCATTATACCACATTATTTCCACGATTTGTTAAGCTGGCTGCTTAGGATAACGATTACATTTTGTAAACAAAGTGTAAATTTTGCAGATGTAAACGTTGATAGGGGGTGCTTTTGAAATAAGGAGTGGGGAGCGAGGGGTGTTATTTCAAAAAGTGGGGAGTTTTTGAAATAAGGGGGATAAAAAAATTCCGCTGCAGGTCGCATTAATTCGTGACCTGCGGCGGTTTGTATAATCTAGTGGTTATACCACCCAAGAGGTGTACCAGATATATTTATGTTTATCTGCTTTGTTTCCTGATATTCATCAAGACCGCTTGTACCAAGTTCTCTGCCAATACCACTCATTTTGTAGCCACCCCACGGGGCTTCTGAAAAGGCTGGGTTATAGCAGTTTATCCACGTTATACCTGCACGAACTTCTTTTATCACCCTTAGAGCTTTTGCGGTATCATTGCAGAAAACAGCACCTGCGAGTCCATAATCTGTATCATTTGCCAATTCTATTGCTTCTTCCTCTGTTTCAAAAGTCAGCACAGTAAGTACAGGACCAAATATTTCTTCACGAACTATTGACATATCAGGGGTGCAATCGTCAAATATGGCAGGCTTGATGAAATTTCCGTTGACAAGATCGTCATCTGTACATTTGTATCCACCGCAAAGAAGTTTTGCTCCCTCTGCCTTTCCTTTTTCAATATATCCAAGTACGTCCTGCATATGCTTTTTTGATATGAGCGGACCCATATCAGGGTTATCAAGAGGAGCGCCAAGGGTAAGCTTATCAGTTCTCTCGACAAGTTTTTTTAGAAATTTATCCTTTATCGATTTTTCTATTATCAGCCTTGATCCTGCACAGCAGACTTCTCCTTGATTTAAAAATATACCCATCATTACCCATTCAACGGTCTTGTCGATATCCGTGTCTGCAAAGACGATATTAGGTGACTTTCCACCGAGTTCAAGCCCTATTTTCTTTACGTTGCCAACAGCAGCACGCATTATGCCTTGCCCAACGGATGTGCTGCCTGTGAATGTAATCATATCTACCTTTTTGCTTTCGGCTAAAAGATTTCCAACTGTGCTTCCTGAACCGATGACCAGATTTGCAGTGCCTTTTGGTAGATCACATTTATCAAGTATCTCAAAAAGCTTCAATGCCGAAAGTACCGTTTCAGAGCTTGGCTTGAAAATTATACTGTTGCCAGCCGCAAGTGCAGGGGCTATTTTCCATACGCTCATCAAAAATGGAAAATTCCAAGGTGTGATAAGTGCGCAGACACCCACTGGTTCTTTCAATGTGTATGAGTGCATATTGCCGAAATTGCTGTTTACATTGTAAGTTTGACCGCTTGGTGTACGGATAAGCCCTGCATAATAACGGAAACAATGCACAGCATCGTCAACATCTGCCTGCGCTTCACGCAAGGGCTTGCCGTTGTCCATTGACTCTGTCTTAGCTATTTCATCAATCTCGCTCTCTATCATATCAGCGATCTTTAGAAGCTTGTCGCTTCGTTGCTGAACATCAAGATCACGCCATTCTCTGGTTTTGTAAAAGGAACGTGAGGCACTTTCTATTGCATATTCCACATCTTCCTTGCTGTTTTGCACTATCTCGCCTAACTCTTGGTTATTTGAAGGATCAACAGATCTCAGAACAATTCCCGAAGTGCCTTCAAACCATTCTCCGTTAATGTATGTTTTATATCTGCGCATAGAAAGAACTCCTTTGGCTTGATTTACAGTGACTTTAAATATAGATCTCTTATGTGTGACCTGTCAAATTTTACGGGATGATAGGATATACCTGCTGCTGAAACTTTCATACAGCTGTCTGTCAGCATATCGATATCACTTTCTTTTACTCCAAAATCTGATAACGTACAGGTAAGACGAAGTGAGTCGATAAATTTTGTTATCTGTTCTGCACAATCATTCTCATTATTGCCGCCTAACACTTTTGAAATAAATGCAAGTTTCTGTGGGTCACCTTTTATGCTTGCTTCTGTTACTGCAGGGGTTATGGCTGCAAGACCTTTGCCGTGTACGGCATTCTTGAAACCGCTGACAGGGTGTTCCATACCGTGTGCAAGTGTAACACCTGCGGTATTTATGACCATTCCCCCCATTGTGCTTGCAAGACTTATCTTGTCCCAGTACTCTGGGTTATTGTCACCCTTAAAAAGCTTTGGAAGATCATCTGCAATAAGCTTCATTGCCTTTTCGCACATAATATCCGTAAATGGTTGAGCAATGCGGCTTATATAGGCTTCCATACAGTGACAAAAGGCATCAAAACCGACACTTGCCAAAACATTTTTCGGCATAGTCATCATACATTCAGAATCAATGATAGACGCCTTTGCAACTATTGCATTGCATCTTAGTGATTTTTTATCTCCGTTTTCCGGGTTTGTTAATACAGCAAATCCGTTTCCCTCACTGCCTGTTCCGCAGGTCGTTGGGATAAGTATTATCGGCAGAGCTTTGCCGCTTTTCAGACGATTGAATATGTAGTCATTTATATCACCGTCATTTACTGCGATAAATGCTGCTGCCTTTGCACAATCCATAACGCTTCCACCGCCGACGCCTATGACCATATCGCAGCCGTTGTCTTTTGCTATTCGTGCAGCTTGCTCAGCTGTCGTTGTAAGAGGATTTTGTGGTACTTTATCAAAAACAGTATATTCGATACCTGATTTTTTTAAGTGACTGCAAATTCGGTTAAGCAACCCAGAGCGCTTTGTGCTGCTTTTTCCTGTGACAACAAGTGCCTTTTTGCCGTGATCGCTTGCGATGATTCCAACAGAGCTGACTTTTCCTCTTCCAAAAACAATATTTACAGGCAGGTAGTAATTAAAATCCATACTCACGTTTAATACCTCTTTTCTTGTATTATTTATCAGACTTTGCTTTTACCAAAGCGGTCTCAAATATCTCAAAGCCTTTTTCAAGTTGTTCGTCTGTTACACACAGAGGGACAAGAAATCTTATAACGTTTCCGTGTGTGCCAGCATTTTCAAGCATAAGTCCCATTTGAAGGGCGTTCTGTATCACCTTAGAAACAAGTTCGCCGTTTGGTTCTTTTTCTGCTTTAGTCTTTACAAATTCCACGCCAAGCATCGAGCCAAGACCTCTTACATCTCCTACCTCTTCATATTTTTCTTTAAGACCGCTGAAAAATATAGTTGCCTTTTTACCTATTTCTTCAGCTTTGCCTGCATAATCTTCTTCCAGCATTATATCCATTACCTTGAGTGCAGAAGCACAGGCAAGAGGATTTCCACAATATGTTCCGCCAATAGTTCCCACAGGTACTGAATCCATAATTTCCTCACGGGCGGTTATTGCACTTATTGGAACGCCGCCGCCAAGAGATTTTGCTGTTGCTATAATATCTGGTGCAGCACCTGCTTCCTTCCAATATTCTGAGGCATAGTATCTGCCACTTCGACAGTTTCCACACTGTACTTCATCAGCAATAAGTAAAATACCATTATCGTCGCATATCTTTCTGACGGCTTTTACCCATTCGATAGGTGCGGGGACAAAACCACCCTCTCCTTGAACAGGTTCGACTATCATTGCTGCAATATCACTGGCAGGTGCAGCTTCATCAAAAAGAGTGTTGAGTTTGTCTAGGTAATATGCTATCGCTTCTTGTTCAGAATATCCTTTTGGTGCATGATAAAGGTAAGGGAACTCAGCTCTGTAAATATCAGACGGGAAAGGACCCATTCCCTTTGCATAAGATTTTTTTGCTGTAAGAGCCATTGTAAGATTTGTTCTTCCGTGGAATGCACCAGAGAAGCAGATGATGCCTTTTCTTCCTGTATATGCTTTGGCTATCTTTACTGCATTCTCATCTGCCTCTGCACCGCTGTTTGCAAAGAATGTTTTCAGTTTATCACCTTTGCATGGCATAAGTTTGTTGAGCCTATCAGCAAGTTCAATGTAACCACTGTGTGCCACCACATTGAAAATGCAGTGAAAATATTTTTCTGCCTGATCTTGAACAGCTTTCACGACCTCAGGTCTGCTGTAGCCGATGTTGAGAACGCCGACACCTCCGATAAAATCAAGAAAGATGTTTCCGTCAACATCTTCGAGCATTGCGCCCTCTCCACGCTTGATACATATAGGATATGTATAGCCACAGAGCGCTTTAGGCAGTGCGTTGTCCCTTTTTTTCAAAAGTACACAGGCATTTGGTCCTGGAACCTTATCTGTAATTATAGTTGGCAATGAATTTCTTAGCATTATAAAGTCACTCCTGTTCTTTTATTACGGAAAGTTTTTTCCTTTGATATAATTATAAGAAAAAAACAGTATAACAGCAATGTGTTGTCTTTATAATCTTTATTGTGGTGTATGCACACAATAAATTATGACTGATCTTTTTGACTTTCACGATAGTTTTTGATCTCAAACGCCATTTTAAGTTCAAGATAGACGTCAAGATCATCAAGTTCGCAGCAAAGTATCTTTTTGATCTTATCCATACGATAGCGCATTGTATTCCTGTGGATAAACAGGTGCTCTGCTGCTGCGGCAGCGTTGCAGTTATGATCAAGATAGGCTTCAAGCGTTTTGCAAAGGTCGCCCTCCTGCAAAACATCAGATTGTATCAGTTTGCCTATATGATTATTTACATATTCATCAAGAAACTTATCATTTTTTATCTGCGCGATAAGCGAGTAGATACCGAGATTATCGTAAAAGAATACTTTCTGACTTTTACTTTCAGAGTGTGATATTTTAATGGAGTTCAGAGCTTCCTGAAAGCTTTTCTTTAATTCCGATATGTATTCATATGCAGATCCTATCCCTGCCTTTGCGTCAACGCCGTAGTAAGAACTAATGTGGTCTATTATCCTTGTGAATATATTGGAGAGCAGATCGCGGCTAAATAACTCCGAGGGGATAAGCATTATGCCTGTATCTATTTGCCAGAGCATCAGCATTTTTTGCAAACCATAGTTTTTAAATTCATATCTGATATATCTTTGCAGATTTTCATAAGAGTCCTGAAGTTTGTTGTTTTTGTTTAACTTCAGCACGACTATATGATTTTTATCCGATATATTAGTGCCTAGATAGCCTGCCCGTATCTTTATATCAGCGTCATTTATATTAGAGGAATAAATTATTGCAGCAAGAAGCTGATCTATCGAGTTTGTGTTGCTTTCTTCTTCCACCAATGCCTTGCATACGATCTGTGAAAGATCAATGAGGTGCAGATCATAGGACAGTTCAAACAGCGGTAGTTCGTTGTCATTGCAGTATTCGGTCAGCATAGGTGATATCTGTCCGACATTTATAACAAGCCCAGCTATATTCTTTTGGTTCATTTCCACAATCATACTGAGCATTTTGTCATCATTGTCTGTGAGTGCTGCATTTGTGACAATAACAAGTTCTCCTCCGTGTATCAACTGTGAGACTTTAAAATCATCTGAAAGACATTGTGTACAATCGGCAAAATATATCCACCGTATGTTTCTGTACATTCCTGATCCACCCGCTATAAGCTTCATTCCTGAATATATTTTGGGAATGTTCATTAAATCTTCGCAGTTCATTTGTTATCACTCCTAAAAACACCTTTAGCCCATAGGTAAAACTATGGGCTGGAGATGCGAGATTTATTCTTTATTATACATAAGATACATAAGGTCCTGTGCGATCGTTGCCGCCGCAAGTGCGGTGATCTCGCTGTGGTCATATGCGGGAAGCACCTCTACAAGATCTGCTGCTACAACATTGATACCACGCAGTTCGTAAAGTAGTCGCCTTGCCTGAGCTGAGGTAGGACCGCCGATAACAGGCGTACCTGTACCTGGTGCAGCCGAGGGATCGAGAGCGTCGATATCAAAGGTTATGTATACAGGCATATCGCCCACAATGGCTTTCAACTGTCTAGCTAGCTCTTTCATATCCATATTTACAGCGTCCATAGCATAGAAAATATTATATCCACATTTAGTCATTTCAGTTCTTATAAAAACCTGCGCCGAATGTGACGGGTCGATACACCCCTCAGCCTGTAAGTCATATGCGAAGTTTGCGTGGGATACATTTCCATCAGTGGACGGAGTGCTGTCCTGATGAGAGTCAAAATGCAGCAGAGCAAGTTTTCCAAACTTTTCGCTTGCAGCTCTGACCATACCATATGGAATAGTGTGGTCTCCGCCAAGGGTAAGAAGTTTGCTGCCAGATTCAAAAACTTTTTTGGCAGTATTATACGTTTCCTCAAGCATTACCTTCGTTGTATTTGCACCCACATAGTATCCTACATCGCCGTAATCAACGATCTTTGCTTTATCGCTGAGTTTGTAGCTCCATGGGTAGGCAAAGCAGTTTGTGAGCTGACTCATATTTCTTATAGCTCTTGGTCCAAGTCTTGCACCTGGACGATTTGTAACACCACTATCGAAAGGTACACCCATTATAGTTATGTCAGCACATTCGGTATCCTGTGTGTACGGATAAAGATTAAAACTTGGTATTCCTGCATAATGCAGATGTTTCTGAATTTCATATTCCATAATAAATAGCTCCTTTATCTTAAAATGTTATTGCGGTTGCACGGCAGGGACTTCCTTCACCGTTATGCAGTTTTAGTGGAAAGGCTGTAAAAAAGAACTTTTCAGGCAGAGATGATAAATTTACAAGGCCAAGTATTATCGGTATCCCTGCTTCTGAAAACTTATAGTCGGGAAGAACGAGGTCAGCTCCTACTGATGAGATCCCGTCATTCGGATCGCCTATCATAGGGCTGTCCATTCCCACGAGTTTTATTCCCTTTGACACAAGATATTCTGCCGCAGGTACTGTAATATATGGGCTTTCAGATACATATTCTTTTTTGTTCCAAAAGCTATCCCAATTTGTTCGGATAATACATATCTCGTCTTTTTCAAGACCATCAGCACCTGCTGCTTTTAGTCTTTTCACTGTTATCTCTTTGCTTTCTGAGAACGGCAGGTAAAGTAACCGAGCGTTACCTGCGAATTTCTCAATAGGGGTCTCGCTTATTCCCTGTGCGTTTTCGCTCCAATGAGCGCTGTTTTCTATGTGAGTGCCTGTGTGGGCTGTCAGTGTATATTCTCTTGCGATATAGCCATTTTTATCGACACACGCAAGATCTTTTACGCTGTATGGCGTATATGGCTCACCATAATACCACATTTTTTCTGTATATTCGCCGCTCAGATCAATTATTTTCATAACATATGCCTCCTGTCAGAAATCCCAGCCATATCGTGTGGCATATATATCAAGCTGTTTTTCAATATCATCAGTGTATCCCTGAGGTATTTTTTCAAGGCTGTCAAGATAGTTTATAAGCTCACTTGAGAAATCAATAGGCTGATCAAAGCCCCTTTTGTCAATGTTTTTCATATCATCAGCAGGCGTATGTCCCCATACGAATCCACCGTTTGACATAGTAAGACTAGGGATTTTGTTTGATGTGAGATTTAGTGTGTCACAGGGAACAGGTCCGGAAAAAATGTCCAACGTTGAGCCGCACTTTTCAATTATTTTTTCAAATATCGCTTCAAAGTCTTTTACGCCTGCATAGGTTATGGAATAAGGCGTTGCCATTCCAATGATATCGTAATTGATATTATATTTTATACGTTTGTAAATGTCCTGGTTTTGCTGCAAAAAGTATTTGCTTCCGTGCAGACCAGGTTCGTGACCCGACCAGCAGGCAAAATACAAGGTCCTATGTGTTCTGACGCCCTTGTCGGATAGAGCCTTGTATTTTTCTGCTAATGCCATAACAGTGCCTATTGCACCTGCATCATCAACAGCACCTTTGCTGCTGACTGCCGAGTCAAGATGACCTGAGATCAAGATCACTTCATCTTGCTTGTCTGTACCCTCTATCACACCTATCGTATTGGTGCTTTCTTTTTTCTGAACCTGAGTTTTTAATTCAACGTGCAGTATGACCTTATCATTTTGGCTGAACAGTTTATTCACATCATTTTTGTTCATTATGAATGACGGCAGCATATACTGTGCTTCTCTGTACTCAAAATTTGAATACACATATGGTATGCCTTGCTGTGACTCGTCTGTTGTGAATATTACGGCAGCGGGCTTATATTTTTCAAGTACCTTGTAGGTGTCTATATCTGGGTAATCCATAAGAACGCTTCGCTCTATAACTACGATCTTTCCTTTGATATCTGTTTTTATACACTTGTCACTGATAGGATAGATCTCGCCGATAACACCCATTTTCTTGACGTCTGAATGTATAAGTACAGCTTCCGCTGTTAAGCCACCCTCTGGTGTATCTGTGCAGAAGCACACATTAGTATGTGGCAGAGGTGTGATCTGCTTGTTTGAGATCAACTCAACAACGCTTTTTTCAGTGCTGCAAACAGGTACTTGAAAATGATGCTGGATATATTTCATGCCGAGAGATCTGAACACTTCGACAGCGTGTTCTGCTGCCTTGTTCATCTGTGCAGTGCCTGCGATACGCTCTCCGCATTCTTCAACAAAAAAACGTGTATGTTTGTATGCTATCTCAGAATAATCTTTGCTCATTGTAGGATCACTCCTTAGTTTGACATGATCTTATTCCATTGTTCATCATATGCGGAAAGTGCGTCAGTAGGGATGTCCGAATTGAGAATGTATGATTTTTTATCATCAGGGATCTCAAACATACCTTCTATTTTCTTATAATCATCGGAAACATAATTCAGCGCTTCCTCATTATTTGATATAGCAGGGTATGTATTCAAACACTCTGCATAAATTTTAGGGTCGCATATATAATCAATAAACTTTTCAGCATTCTTACTGTTAGGCGATTGCTTTCCAATAACCCAATACTGTGTGCATTGCATAAATGTCTGGTCTTCTACCTTGAGGTAATCAAGATCAGGGTCATCAAGAAGCGCCCTTGAAGCGTCACTTGCAAATGTAAGAGCGACACTGCATTCGCCATTTTTCACAGAAGAACTTGGTGTTGCACCGTCGAACACCTTTACGTTCGCAGTAAGCTTCTTGACCCATTCTGTTGCTTCAGCAATCTCCTTTTCGTCTGTAGAGGAGTCTGAATATCCAAGGTGCATAAGTGCTGACGGATACCACATGAACGAATAAGGCATTGTAACGATCTGACCACGAAGCTTTTCATCAAGAAGATCATCCATTTTTGTGATAGTGACAGGACAGGTCTTTGTGTTGTATATCCAAGTGTAACCGCCGGTGGTGTTATATGGAATAGAGTACTTCTTGTCATTGTCATTCAGTGAGATATCACATTTATCTGTAGAAATATATTTGCTGTTTGGAATATCTTCATAGCTTGTTTCTTGAAGCATATCTGCATCGATAAGTGCGTGCAGAGTAGAAATAGCAGGCTGACCAATATCATAACCCTTGGGATCTTCTGACCACTTGGTATAGATGAGAGTATCATTGTCAACATAGTCGATATTACACTTTATGCCTGTTTCTTTTTCAAAGCTGTCAATAACAGATTGAGGGACATAGTCAGGGTAGAGAATCATATTAAGTTCTTTTGTGTCGCCTTTGTTGCCTGAATTGTTTCCGCAGGAAGCCAGTCCGGTTGTTGCCGCCAATACCAATGCTGCTGTCAACGCCAAAAATTTTCTTCTTTTCATTTTACTTTCCTCTTTTCTTTTTTATTGCAATAGCCGCGGTAGCTATAAGCATTACCGCAAGTATTATGGTGAACAATGCGTTATATTCAGGTGAGATACCTACCTTCAGATTTGAGTATATTTTTACAGGAAGTGTGGTATATCCCGTGTTGCTGAGAAAATTTGATACGATAAGATCGTCAAATGACAGCGAGAATGCCATAAGTCCGCCAGTAAAAATACCTGGAAGTATCATAGGACAGATGATGTGTATGAATGTATATATCTGGTTTGCACCAAGGTCAAGTGAAGCTTCTTCTATAGAAACATCATAGTCTGCAAATCTTGACTTGAGCGTAACAATAATATACGGAAGAATGAATATAGTATGCGCACATACCATAACCCCAAAGCCTTTTGATATGCCAGCTGCACCTGTAAGCCCAAGAAATGCTACCGCTATAACTATTTCTGGGATCACCATAGGTACAAAAACCATAAAATTCAGAAACGAACGGCCCTTGAATTTAAGCCTGCAAAGCGCATATGCACCAAGGGTGCCGATAAAGATAGCGGCAAGCGTACTTATTACTGCCAGTGTAAGTGAGTTTATAAGTACTTGGATCATTTCACTATCAGAAAACAGTTTGCTGTAATAATCAAGCGTGAAGCTTTCCCAATGCTGATTTGAAGGCAGGCTGTTGAATGAAAATGCGATCATAACTATTACAGGGATAAATACAAACACATATATCAGCATAACATAAGCATTCGTTATTTTATTTACAAGTTTGCTGTTTTTCATTTACATCGCCCCCAAATCATCAAGGTTTCCTATCCTACTGTAAAGATAAAGCATAAGCAGAATGAATATTACAACGCACACTGAGAGTGCTGCACCGAGAGGCCAGTTCCTTGCACTGAGAAATTGGTTGCATATAATGTTACCTATCATATATACTGTTCCACCGCCGATAACATCTGTAATAAAATATGTGCCTATAGCAGGAACAAAAAGAATGATAAATGCTGCGATTATTCCCGGAAAAGTCATAGGGAGAATTACCTTTATGAAGGTCTTTATCTTGCCTGCTCCAAGGTCATAAGACGCCTCGATAGTTGCTTCGTCAAGTTTTTCTATAGATGAATATAACGGCATTACTGCAAACGGCAGAAGATATTGTACAAACCCAATTGTGATCGAGCCGTTTGTATAAAGTATCTGCAAAGGTGAGCTTATGATATGAAGCTTCATAAGAGCAGTATTTATCAAGCCAGATGAATTAAACATTATAACAAGGCTATATAGTCTTGCAAGGCTACTGGTGTAAACAGGTATCATGAGCAGAAACATAAGCAGCTTGCCTGATTTTTTCCACTTTCTTGCCACAATAAAGGTAAATGGATATCCAAGCAATATGCATAATACAGAACTTTTAAGAGCCATACATATTGATCTTCCTACGGCTTTGAGATAAGTAAAATCTGCAAGAGACTCATAAGCGTCAACTGTAAATCTTCTGATAGTGCCGCCGTATGCGCCACGTCCCATAAAACTCATTGCTCCAACATATAAAAGTGGAAGTACCACCAGCAGCAGAAGTGCCAAAGTTAGTGGGAGAATATATACAAGTGCCGTGAAATTGAACCTGCTGCGTGATGTTGTCATTTACTGCACCCCCCGCAATGTGTCAAAATTTTCGGCCATAGGGCCTGTCGGATTTTTGATCATTACAGCGTCCTTTGCGTCCCATTCAAGATATACCTTGTCACCGATATTTATATCGTTGTAGGAAGCAATGTCTGCAACTTTTATCTCGTGTCCGTTAGAAAGCACGGCAATATGTTTCATCATATTGCCAGTAAATATCTGCTCCTTTATCTCGGCTGGCAGTGAATTGCCGCTTCCTGCTTTTCTTGTGATCCGTACTTTTTCTGGACGAATGCAAACATATACCATTTGTCCTGCAACATAACCATCACCGCTGCACAGGATGTTTCCACTTTCGATCGCAACTGTGCAGTTGTCGCTATTTCTGTCCTTTACTACGCCCTCGAAGATATTTGACTCACCGATAAATTCTGCAACATATTTTGTTTTTGGCTTCATATAAAGTTCCTTTGGGGAACAGACCTGTTCAAGTATGCCCTTGTGCATTACAGCAATCCTGTCACTCATCGTCAGAGCCTCTTCCTGATCGTGAGTGATGTATATAAATGTTATGCCAAGCTTTTTCTGCATTGTTTTCAATTCCAGCTGCATCTGCTTTCTGAGATTAAGGTCAAGAGCCCCCAATGGTTCGTCAAGCAACAATACCTTTGGATTATTGATGAGTGCTCTTGCAATAGATACACGCTGTTTTTGTCCGCCTGAAAGCTGAGCAGGCTTCCTTTTTTCATATCCGTCTAACCTGATAAGCGAAAGCATATGTGAAACACTTTCGTGTATCTCTGCTTTGGAAACTTTTTTTAATTTCAGACCATATGCAATGTTGTCATAAACGCTAAGATGAGGAAACAAAGCATAACTTTGAAAAGCCGTATTTACTTGCCTTTTATAAGGCGGAACACCTATCACGGAGCTGCCGTCGATACAAATATCGCCGGAGGAAACGTCCTCAAAGCCAGCTATCATACGCAGCGTGGTGGTTTTGCCGCAGCCAGAAGCTCCAAGAATAGTCAAAAACTCGCCCTCATAAATATCCAGATCAATATTCTTGACGACCTTGACATCATTGTCATATGTTTTTGATATGCCTTTTAAGGACACTATTACTTTTTTATCTTTCATAGTTACCTCTCTTACTGCTTACAAAGCATTTTCTCCACATTCTCCTGTACGGATTCTCATGGCATCTTCGATGTTAGATACAAATACCTTGCCATCGCCGTGTGTTCCTGTACCAATCTCATTGTAGATGTCGTTCATAATGAGCTTTAGCTCACTGTCTTTTACAACTGTCATAACATATATCTTAGGGAGAAGATTAGTTGCAACATCATCATTTTCAGCTTTGCTGATATGACCTTTCTGACGTCCACAACCCATTACTGAATAAACGGTGAGACCAAGGCAATTGTGATTGACAAGGATCTTCTTGATAATCTCTAGCTTTTCCGTTCTTGTGATAATTTCGATTTTTTTCATGTAATCCAACCTCCTGAATAAAAAAGACGCCATTTGCCTTTAAAAAGGAAATAACGTCTTTGTTCTTTGAAATATTCTGTTTTGTCTTTCTATGCCCTAAGTATATCACAATAAACAAGATTAATCAAGTTGTGCAAGTTACAAATAATGTTGTTGCGAGTGCACAATAATCAGTAATTGTGCAAAAAACACAGAGACAATTGTGGTGTTATGACCTTGAAATCTCTTTTATAATTTAATATAATTTTTATAAGGTAATGTTAAACCCTTAATAATGACTATTGGAGATGATTTTTATGAGAGCGGCGGTAGGCGGCTTTTTTCACGAAACAAATACATTCTGTGCTATACGCACAGACCTTGACAGCTTTAAAGCTCGTGATTACATTGATACTGATGATGTTAAGGAGTTTACGGAGTATTTCAACGACGCTCGTGAGATAACGGGCTTTTTGAGGACATTGGCAAAGTATAATGATGATGTATTACCTCTGCCAGCTGCGTTTGCTACGCCGTCGGGACTTATTGAAAAAGATGTATATGTCGCTATAAAAGAGAGAATGCTTGAAAGGATCGCTTTTACTAAGCCTGATGTTGTGTTTCTCAATCTCCATGGTGCAGCAGTAGTTGAAGGCTTTGATGATTGTGAGGGGGACTTGCTCAGCTCAATCAAGGCACTTGTTGGAGAAGGTACGCCGATATATGCTGTACTTGACCTGCACGCAAATGTATCTCCTCTTATGGTGAAGAATGCAGAACTTCTTCTGGGTTATAATACAGAACCTCACGTTGATATAAGGAAACGTGAATCGGAATGTGTGGAGATATATCATAGACAGCTTGAAGAAGGCTTTGTAATGAAAACGGCATATGCTCAGCCACCGCTCCTTTTGCCTGCGATCAATACAGATACAAATGGTGGTGCTATGACGCCATTTATAGCCCAAGCTTTTGAATATGAGAAACAGGCAGGCGTTATCAATGTATCACCATTTGCAGGCTTTTATGGCTCTGACAAATATAATGCAGGTCCGTCTATTATTTGTACGGTGACAACAGATGTATCCGATGCACAGGCGATATGTAATGACATATCAAATATGTTTATAGACAAAAAAGATAGTTTCTTTGTGCACCTTGATCCACTTGACAAAATAATATGCACAATAAAGAGTGCACCTTCAAAGAAATATGCCGTTATCGATGAATGTGATGACCCGCTCGGCGGCGGTCCTGCTGATGGTACTTATATTCTTGATAAACTTATTGAGGGCGGTATAAATAAAATAGGGGTATCAACTATCTGTGATAGAGAGATCACGGAAATGGCTTTTGCAGCAGGAGAGGGTGCTGTTATAAAGGGACTTCTTGGTGGAAAAACTGATAATAAGCACGGACGACCTTTACCGATAACGGCGGTGGTCACTAAACTCATTTGCAAACCAATACCAATGTGCGAAGCTAATGGTGAAGAATTTGCAGATTATGGGGAAACATATACTGATTATGGTCGCATAGCTGTTATTAGCACGGAACAAGCAGATATTGTTGTAACTGAAAATAAAGTTCCAACGGAGATGATAAATATTTTTAGACATCTTGACATTGACAGCAACAAATATTCAGTTCTCGTTCTCAAAGGCTTCGGCCATTCATACAAGACAAATTTTAGCGACAAGGAATATGTATATTTTACAGCAGAGAGTATAGGTGTCAATAATCCTGACGTTACAAAAATCGGTGAATTTAAGAAGATAAGAAGACCTGTTTATCCGCTGGATATGAAATAGTATGTTAGCTATGTTTCAAGGTAATTAGATCACAGATAACTATAAAAGAAGTCACCGCCGCAGGTCACATTAATTCGTGACCTGCGGCGGTCTTGCATTATTTTATGTACAGTCTATCCGCTAATCTGAGGAGTGCAATTTTATATGTGCAACGTAATGCATGTCAATAGTTTAGATAATTATTTTTAAAACGTCATAAGAACGTTACGATTTTTACACGAATATTAAAATTATGATATAATTTTCGATCGCATAGTGCTAAAATATAGCTGTAAGCAAAACGTATATCAGAAAGGACGGTTAAAAATATGAGAAGATTTAATGGCTATATGCACGGCATCGATATCGGAGGCTGGCTGTCACAATGCGATTACAGTAAGGAACATCTTGATAATTTTATTACAGAGGAGGACATCAAGCGTATAAAGGGCTGGGGCTGCGACCACGTTAGAGTGCCTGTGGATTATAATATCTTTCAGGACGAAAACGGCTTTATAGAGAGCGGCTTCGACTATGTTCAGAAGTGTATCGATTGGTGCGGAAATAACGGTATCAATATGATACTTGACCTCCATAAGACAATGGGCTTTTTCTTTGACAAGGCTCAGGCTGAAAGCGGATTCTTTGATAACGCTGAGCTTCAGCAGAAATTCTATGACCTTTGGGAAGAGTTTGCAAAGCGTTTCAGCAAATATTCTGACAGGGTCTCTTTTGAACTTCTCAATGAGGTAACTGATCCTAAGTTCAGCAAAAAGTGGAATGCTATCGTTGAAAATGCCATAAAGCTTATTAGAAAATACAGCTCTGATATAAATATTATTGTGGGCAGCTACTGGAACAACTCTATTGATTCAATGAAAGACCTTGATAAGCCTTATGACGAGCATATAGTTTATACTTTCCATTGCTATGACCCATTTCTTTTCACTCATCAGGCTGCCTATTGGGTAGATGAGATGCCGAGAGATTTCAGGATCGATTATCCTGGCAGCGTCCCAAAATACAGAACTGAGATAAAGCGTCTTGGTCTTGAATATATGCAGACATATGAGGAGGTCAAGACAGAGAAATTTACGCCTGATTATTTTATGGGAAGATTTGCTGAGGCTGTAAGGGTCGCAGAGGAAAGAAATGTTCCTATGTATTGTGGCGAATACGGTGTTATAAATCTTGCATCTGCTGAAAATACTCTTAACTGGTACAAGGATATAAGCAGTGCCTTTGAGAAATGTTCTATCGGAAGAGCGGCTTGGTCATACAAGGACGTTGACTATGGCTTTATTGACGGACATCTTGACAGCGTTCTTGATGAACTGGTAAAGTATCTTTAATAGATCATTTCTTAATATAACTCCATTTTTGGACAAGCTCGGTCACGTTTGCCGAGCTTGTTTTTTTATGCTTAGTTTCATAAATTGATGTTTGCTCATAAAATTCTATTTACGATAATTATTTGATATAAATAATTGAATATTGATATAATAATTTTAAAACAAAGCGTATAATATAAACATATTAATTCATAGTCACTTTCTTATAATAACTTCCGAATAAACAGACCTGCTTGAATATCAAGTGGGTCTGTTTTCATATATTTATAATCTTTCATAAATTTGATATTAAACACTTTTATGATATTTATGTTACATTTTTGATATAAACAAAACGTTAACATAGTTATAATATATACAGAAACAACAAAATAAATTGCTTTTAGCAAAAAATTTTATTGAAAAATAGGAGGAAAAGGTTATGAAGATCAAAAAATTTGTAGCAGGTCTTTCAGCAGCGGTTCTCGCAGCAACAATGATGTCAGTTTCTGTTTCGGCAGCAAAGCTTGGCGATGTTGTTCACCCGTCAGAGGAGGACTCAAAAATGAATGACTCATATTACTCTATCGGAGCAATGGGCTTTTATATGGGTCAGGACTGGACCTGGAATCAGGGCGATTGGGTAGGCATCGATGATTTTGGCAAGATAACTGTTGAATATAAGATAAGCAAAGTTGTCACCGACAAGACAATGTCAGGCAAGGGAACTCTTGGAGATATGGGCGTTATGGTGGCTAATCTTCCTGATGGTGTTTATCCTGTGGACGTTAAGATATCTGACGCAAAGTTCGTTGCCGAGGACGGCACAACAACGGTTTTTGATTCGATTAATTCTATCACTTCATTGGACGAGGACCCAGAGGGTGGAATAAGAATACATATCAGACCAACTGAAGAAGTCGATGAGGAAACAGGCGAGGTAACAAAGAAATCTCGTCCTGAGGTCGCAGGCTGGGAGAAGGAAGGCGCTTTCAACGGCGGCACACTTTCAATGACGCTTGATTTCGGTGTTGCATCTGCCGAGGGCGGAGATTCAAAAACAGATGCTTCAAAGGTAGATTCAAAGTCTGATGCTTCAAGCTCAAAGGCTGATACGTCAAAGAAAGACGCTTCTTCATCTAAGGCAGATGCAGGCAAGACTTCTGCAGCAGCGGCTACATCTTCAAAAGCATCTGACGATACATCTAAGGCAGCAGAAACAGGTGCGGCTGTTGGCGGAGCATTTGCTGTTATCGCTCTTGCCGGCACAGCAGTGATCGTTGCAAAGAGAAGAAAGTAATATTCGGAGGTATGGCTATGAATAATGCAAAAAGAGTTTTGACATTTGCCCTTGCTGTTTGCTCGCTTTCAGCATTTGCATCTTGCGGAAGTTCAAGTGATTCATCAAGCAAGGTAGTTGACAAAAAGCTTAAGGAAGATCAGCAGCAGATAGTTCAAAGACTTGCTGATGATATGAAAGATGTGAGAGATCTCAAAAGCAACGAAATAAAGTGGTTTTCACATTGGGATATCAACCCTACTGAGGCAGAGGACAAGGAGATAGGCGCTGACCTTGCTTTGTTCAAGACAAAGTATAATGGTAAGATAAACTGGGTGCAGACCACTTGGGAAACTAAGTTTGACGATCTTGCGGCACTTGTAATGTCAAATGATTCACCTGATTTCATCGGTGCTGATGATATGGACGTTTTCCCTAAGGGTGCTATAAAGTCAATGATAGAGCCTATTGACGATTATATCGATCTTTCAAAGCCTCTTTGGACAGACATAAAGGGTGCGACAGATCAGTTTATGCTTGGCGATAAGCATTATGTGAGCGTTATCAGAACAGACCCTGCATATGTTTTTGTATACAACAAGCAGACAATGGAAGATAACGGCTATGACGATCCTGCTGAGCTTTTCAAAGAAGGCAAGTGGAACTGGGATACATTCACAGAAATGTGTCTTGATTTTACTGACGCTGAAAGCGATAAATACGCTCTCGACGGCTGGTATTATGAAAAGGCTTTGCAGCAGTCTTCAGGTGTGCCGCTCATCGGTATCACAGACGGCAAGCTTGTAAACAATATTTCTGACCCTATGATAGCAAAGGCTCAGAATATGATGTATGAGCTGCAGAAGAACAATGTTGTTTATCCAAAGCACGAGAATAACTGGAAACTCAGAGGCGACGCAGAGGGAAGCGGAATGGCAACAGGTCTGACGCTTTTCTATCCTATCGGACTTTGGGCACTTGAGAATGCTCCGTCAACAACTGTAAACTATGGTGATGTATCAAAGGGAGAGGTAATGTTCGTTCCTGTTCCTTGCTCAGCTGATAGCGATAAACAGTATATCCCTTCAAGAGTACATGGCTTTAGCATTGTTAAAAACGCTCAAAATCCTGAGGGCGTGGCAGCTTTCCTTGAATGCTGCCGTTATGCAGAGCTTGACGAGGCTGCACATCAGATAACCCTTGATCAGTACAAGGACGATTACGGCTGGACAGATGAGATGCTTGAAATGAGAGAAACTATCTATGATCTGTCTGCACAGAATCCTGTATTTGACTTTGAACAGGGCGTATCTGCCGACCTTAACTCTATCTGCGATACTGCCATAAGAGGAACAATGAATCCGCAGGAGTCAAAGAGCTGGTCACAGGTCGTTCAGGAAAATGAAAAGGCTATAGATTATCTCATCGACGAGGCTATGACTTCAATGAAAGAGGCTAAATAATATCTAATTATCAGAAAAAAGGGCGGCAGGGTGATTTGCCGTCCTTTTTCTATAAATATGAGGCTTTACTTGTGTCTGTAAATATGATATAATAAGCTAAAAAGCAGGGGGTGAAAGCTATGGAAATAAACAGAGAATTGTCTAAGCGGCAGTTTATGCAAAAGGAAAATGACTATCATCATTCACCATATGAAACGGAACTGGAATTTTATTCTGCGGTGCGGGAGGGCGACCTTGAAACGGTCAAACGTTTGTATACGCCGCTGGATACAAACGGAAAGGGCAGACTCAGCAAAGACGACCTTAGAAACGTCAAGTATCATCTTGTCATAACCATAGCTATGCTGTGCAGGTTTTGCATTGAGGGTGGACTTGACCCGGAAACTGCGTATACCATAAGCGATATATACATTAATAAATGTGATGAGTGCCGCAATGAAGAAAGCGTTATGGCTGTACACAAAGAAGTCATCGTTTATTATACAAAGCAAATGAAAAAGGCTGCGTCACAGAACGTTTACTCAAAGCATATCCTTATGTGCTTTGACTGCATTTTCGATAATATTTACAAGGGCGTGACCGTCAATCAGATAGCTGATGAACTGAACATAACGCCTCAGTATCTTTCAAAGCTTTTCAGAGAGGAAGTTGGCGTAAAGATCTCTGATTTCATTATGTCAAAAAGGATACAGGCGGCTGAAAATATGCTGAGATATTCTGAATATAGTCCGCTTGATATAGCCAATTATCTTGCTTTCAGCTCGCACAGCCATTTTATTGCCTGCTTTAAGAAACAGACAGGACTTACGCCGAAACAGTATAGAGATCAGTTTTTCCGTGCAAACTGGAACAAGCATAGCACAAGCAGATCGAAAATATAAGTTGATGTTAATAATCTGATATTTGCATTACTTTTCTGATATAAATATCACATTTGTTGAATTATAATACTTATAGAAGATAAAATTCTGATATTTATTCGGAGGTAATGAAAAATGAAAAAAGTTTTGGCTATGTCGATTCTCACAATGATAGTTATGTCTATGGGTGGCTGCGGTGCTTCATCTGACAGCAGTTCTTCGCAAGATGTCAGCAGCAAGGCGGAAACGGAAAGCAATTCTCCATACACTGTTGAGGCAGATTTCAGCAAGGGTGCGTCAAATGATTTTTCCATTTCAGCAGGCTGGTCAAATGGTGATCCGTTCAACTGTTCGTGGAGCGAAGATAACGTAACTTTCAATGACGGAAAAATGCAGCTTACCATTGACAGTATGGGCGATTCCGAAGCGTACAGAGGCGGCGAGTATCGTTCAAAGGAGAACTATGGCTATGGACTTTATGAGGTTTCAATGAAAGCCATAAAGAATGACGGCGTTGTATCATCGTTCTTTACATACACAGGTCCATCGGAGGATAATCCTTGGGACGAAATAGATGTTGAAGTCCTTGGCAAGGATACAACAAAGGTGCAGTTCAATTACTACACCAATGGTGTTGGCAAGCACGAATATATGTATGATCTTGGCTTTGACGCTTCTGAGGATTTTCACACTTACGCATTTGAGTGGAAAGAGGACAGCATAACTTGGTATGTTGACGGAAAGGAAGCATACAAGGCTACTGAAAATCTGCCTGTTACGCCTGGTAAAATAATGATGAATGCGTGGAACGGCATTGGCGTTGACAGCTGGCTGAAAGCCTTTGACGGCACAGTTCCGCTTACAGCGGAATATGAGTGGGCAAGGTTTACGGCAGAAAAGTAAAGTGATCCGCATATTACGCTTGCGTTTATGTCTTGATTTTTTTAGTTAATGATATTGATATTTGAAACGACCCCGTTTGCTAGGTCAAAAAGTCTAGCGAATGGGGTCGGTTTATTTTACAAAGATAAATTTCATATATTCACTCTTCTCATGAGCCTGACTATTTATGATATCATGAGTATATTTCTGTATAGGGGTGTTTTTTTGCTATAATTTTCATTTATATTCTCACATCTCAACTTCTCGGTTATACGCCTCTGCCCCCTCGACATACAGCGTTCTCATTTCTTCAAACGAGTCGCTTGGGGATAGGATAACGCCGTCTTTGCCGAACTTATTGAAATAGTATTTGACTTGGATAGGCGGGGAGATGAACTCGTTGACAGTGTTGGGCTTGGGCTTTTCATTGCCTTTCAGTATGGGGCGCTGATAGAGTATTTTGCCGAACATTTCAACGCCTTTTTCGGTGAGGTACACTTTGGAGATATCGCTCTCATCACTGCCAAAACGTGGGTCGCTGAGTAGGTGCTTCACGGACTTGACGTGACCCTCTTTCAGCCGTTCGTATTCGGTGACGGAGGAGTATTCCTTTTGGCTGAGCTTTTCTGCGATGCTTAGTCCGCTCAATCTGCTTATGCGATAGCTGTCGGCTTTGAACTCTTTGCCTGCGCTTTTTTCGTCGGACAGGCAGACAAGATAATTATACATCTTATATTCGTCGCTGACGATACGGTAGGGGATAAGCCTTATGCGGCGCTTTTCACGGCTGTACATATTAGAATATGCGTAAATGAAGCTGTAATATCTGCTGCCGTTTTGTTTGATGACTTCATTTATTTTTATGATATTGTCGGCGAAAATGAGCCTTTCACGTTCGCAATCTGACAGCAGGGCATAGTCCTCATACACGGCTTTCAGAAATCTTCTTAGGGTCAAGCTGTACACCTTGTTTTCATAATAAAGGTCATCACTGCTCAGTGTATCGTAAAGGTCACGGCATATGCTGAGCCTTACTCGCACTGCATTTTCGGTCTTGGTCTTTTCGTATTTTGCAGAGAGCTTTGAGATAAGATAGCTTTTTATTATCTTCTTGCTTTTATCATCAAGGCCGTCATCGATCTCCTCGATCTGCCATTTTACGAATGCGTTCAGAAGCGGGATACCAATATATTTATAGTTATCGCCACTTTTGTATTTTAATGATGCGATATATGCTGAATCAAATATACTTGTGAGAAATGAGGACATTGATACGCTGCCGTTAGGGGAAAGGCTTGTTTCAAATATGGACTTGTCCTTGATAATGACGGAATAAGCAGAGGGTGAGAGGGGTATGGATTGCACCTCTGCGATATATGGTACGCCGCCCTCACGCTTGGGCAGAAATGTGCTTGGGGTCATGCTCATTTTTATCACCTCTTGTATCCATTATATCACAAATGTACTTTTTGTCAATATCATAGAAAATTATTTTGTTGAAATTGTGATATAAATGCCGTAAAAACGTGATAAATGTGCAAAAACATAGACAAAAAAGTTTTTGAAAATTACACTTTTGTTGACGATGATAAGGTGGTATAATGTATACAGAACAAAGGACAGGAGGTGATAAAAATGGGAAAGACGATCCTTACGACTATCCTTATAGCCGTACTTGACTGCGCTATCGCAGCTGTCAAGGAGCTTGGGGACTGAGATGAATTTACAACAGACAGGAGGTGATGAAAATGCTTTATGTAAAACAGCCACTTTCTATTGACATTTGTGTCTGAAAATGGTATAATATATACATTAAAGCGTCGATAAAATAAGTTTGGTGTTTTATTACAGAATATCATTGATTATTTTGTCAACTTTGACCTACTACACTAGTGCAATAGCTTCTCTGTTAGCTCTAGCTACTATACTGGTGCGAATTTGCACTAGTCTAAAACGTTATAGTACTGTTTACCACTCATAAACTCCTACTATACTGGTGCGAATTTGCACTAGTCTAAAATGCTATCTGTGTTACTTTCATAAATTTTTCCCTACTACACTGGTGCGAATTTGCACTAGTCTAAAACTCATTAATAGATTTAGTTTTATCAAGACTGCTACTACACTAGTGCGAATTTGCACTAGTCTAAAACGAAACACCTGTGTTAGGCGTGTCAGGAACTCTACTACATTGGTGCGAATTTGCACCAACTGGCAAAGTCTAACATCAAAAATAACAAATAAAAAATCCCTTAACGCTCAATGCGCTAAGGGATAACTAATATAAGGAGTGATATTTATGGCAAAAAAGAATAAAATGAAGCCTAGAGAGCTGCGTGAGGCTCAGAAAAAAGCCAGACAGCTCAAAGCGGCTGAGATAAATAATAACGCTGCTCCTGCGATCGCTGCCATGCCTGCTGCACAGGTCATTGCACCTGCGGCAGAGAAGAAAAAATCCTCCGTAAAGGCGGCAGGAATGAAGTCTATTCTTGTCAGCGAAAATAAAATGTACATAACCTCTTTCGGCAAGGGCAATTCTGCTGTGCTTGAATATGAGGTGGATAATAATGACTACAACCAAACTCAGCTTTCCTCTGATGGCAGCAGCAATATCGAGCTTCGTGGTGTAAACGAAGTAAACATCACTTTTTCAAGCAAGCATGGCTTTGAGAGCGGAGTGGAGATAAATACTTCAAACCCTACTCACAGAAGCGGTGAAAGCTCGCCTGTAAGAGGGGATATGTTGGGGCTTAAATCGGAGCTTGAAAAGCGCTTTTTCGGCAAGACTTTTGATGATAATATACATATCCAGCTTATTTACAACATTCTGGATATCGAAAAGATACTTGCAGTGTATGTGACGAATATCGTTTATGCACTGAACAATATGCTTGGTGTAAAGGGTTCTGAAAGTTATGATGATTTTATGGGGTATCTTTCTGCCCAAAATACTTATTATATTTTTACTCACCCTGACAAAAGTAATCTTTCCGATAAGGTAAAGGGTAATATCAAGAAAAGCCTTAGCAAGTTTAATGACCTGCTGAAAACTAAGCGTCTTGGCTATTTTGGTCTTGAAGAGCCTAAGACGAAAGATAAAAGAGTTTCGGAGGCATACAAAAAGCGTGTTTATCATATGCTTGCAATTGTGGGGCAGATAAGGCAGAGTGTTTTCCATGATAAGTCAAATGAGCTTGATGAGTACCTTTACAGCTTTATTGACATTATTGATTCCGAATACAGAGACACTCTTGACTATCTTGTAGATGAGAGATTTGATTCTATAAATAAGGGCTTTGTCCAGGGCAACAAGGTCAATATCAGCTTGCTTATTGATATGATGAAAGGCTATGAGGCTGATGATATCATACGCCTTTATTATGATTTCATTGTGCTTAAATCTCAGAAAAATCTCGGTTTTTCTATCAAAAAGCTTCGTGAGAAAATGCTGGACGAATACGGCTTCAGATTTAAGGACAAGCAATATGACTCTGTGCGCTCAAAGATGTACAAGCTTATGGATTTTCTGCTTTTCTGCAACTATTACAGAAATGACGTTGTCGCAGGCGAAGCTCTTGTGCGCAAACTGCGTTTTTCAATGACCGATGATGAAAAAGAGGGGATATATGCTGATGAAGCGGAAAAGCTTTGGGGCAAATTCAGGAATGATTTTGAAAATATCGCCGACCACATGAACGGTGACGTTATCAAGGAGCTTGGCAAGGCTGACATGGATTTTGATGAGAAAATTCTTGACAGCGAAAAGAAGAATGCGTCTGACCTTTTGTATTTCTCCAAAATGATATATATGCTCACATATTTTCTTGACGGCAAGGAGATAAACGATCTTCTTACAACGCTTATCAGCAAGTTTGATAACATCAAGGAGTTTTTGAAGATAATGAAAAGCTCTGCTGTTGATGTTGAGTGTGAGCTTACGGCTGGCTACAAGCTGTTCAATGACAGCCAGAGGATAACCAACGAGCTTTTTATCGTAAAGAACATTGCTTCCATGAGAAAGCCTGCGGCTTCAGCGAAGCTTACGATGTTCCGTGACGCACTGACTATACTCGGTATAGACGACAAGATCACGGACGATAGGATAAGCGAGATTTTAAAACTTAAAGAAAAAGGCAAGGGCATACATGGTCTGAGAAATTTCATAACAAACAATGTTATCGAGTCCTCTCGGTTTGTATACCTTATCAAGTATGCGAACGCTCAGAAGATAAGAGAAGTGGCTGAGAATGAGAAAGTTGTCATGTTTGTTCTTGGGGGTATCCCTGACACGCAGATAGAGCGTTATTACAAGAGTTGTGTGGAATTTCCTGACATGAACAGTCCTTTGGAAGCAAAGCGCAGTGAGCTTGCGAGAATGATAAAGAACATCAGATTTGATGATTTCAAAAATGTGAAACAGCAGGCAAAGGGCAGAGAAAACGTGGCTAAGGAGAGGGCAAAGGCTGTTATCGGGCTTTATCTTACGGTCATGTATCTGCTGGTAAAAAATCTTGTAAATGTCAATGCAAGGTATGTTATTGCGATACACTGCCTTGAACGTGATTTTGGGCTGTATAAGGAGATAATTCCTGAGTTGGCTTCAAAGAACTTGAAAAATGACTACAGGATACTTTCACAGACGCTTTGTGAACTTTGTGATAAGTCGCCGAATTTGTTCTTGAAAAAGAACGAGCGGCTGCGCAAGTGCGTTGAAGTCGATATTAATAATGCAGACAGCAGCATGACAAGAAAATACCGCAACTGTATTGCTCATCTTACTGTAGTTCGTGAACTGAAAGAATACATAGGAGATATTCGTACAGTGGATTCTTACTTCTCCATTTATCATTATGTTATGCAGCGTTGTATCACGAAAAGGGAAGATGACACAAAGCAAGAAGAGAAAATAAAGTATGAGGACGATCTTTTAAAAAATCACGGCTATACGAAAGACTTTGTAAAGGCTCTCAACTCGTCGTTTGGATACAACATTCCGAGGTTTAAAAATCTTTCAATTGAGCAGTTGTTTGACAGGAATGAATATCTTACTGAAAAGTAGCGTAGTGTAGATACCGCCGATCTCTTGGGGGACAGGTGGCGGCGGTGATATTCATTCTTGTAAAAGACGTGGTGGATATTCTGTTTGATTTGTTTTTTTGGAAAGAAGAAGTTGGACAAGTGAAAATCAGAGCGCTGTATGCAATGTGGTGCGGATATCTACAAACGCTTAGCAGCATAAAGCTGTTGGATAAAGACGGCGAGATATCTAAAGGTGTAACAACTCATATCACAAAAGGAGAAGCCAAAAAGCTGATGAAGCTCCTTAAAAAATTAAATATTTTTCGATTTTCTACCTCATCAGCGTCATTAGGGGAATAGTCCCAATCGTCTGTAGAAGCGATAACAACAGTATCGTTCTTAAAGTCAACTATAGCGCCAACACCATATGTAGTGATAAGCTGAGTTTTTCTTATATCTCCAACGGAGATCTTTTTGTCTGAATATGTTGATATGCCATTCTTCTGCATAATCTCTTATTCTAGGCTCGATACTTTCGACACGTTCAAGCATGGTTCGTTTTATCTGCTCTATATCTTTATCATCAGCAGTTTTTCGACGATGACAGCAAAAACCCTGCTCTGACACAGAAAATCATGGACAGCGTATCGAGGCTTTCTGAGAAGAATCAGAAGCTTGTGCTGGAGATTTCGGAGAGGTTGGGGAAAGATTGAATCTATAAAGTGCCTTAATGCTAGTCATAAGGCACTTTTGCTATGTGGAGCATACAAAAAAAGAGTTACGCTTTTCGGTTCCACAAAGCATAACCCTACTTTTTTTTAGGTAATACAAAAACTCCCCCTGCGGCGTTAAGTTCTGATAATAAAAAAAGCCATGACGGACGACGCCCGTCACGGCGAGTGACTGGTCGAGGCGACGGGACGTTGACCAGTGGGTTCAAGCCTGCGTTTCGACCAAAATAAAAAGAGTTACGCTTTTCGGTTTCTCAAAGCATAACCCTACTTTTTTAGGTAATACAAAAACTCCCCCTGCGGCGTTAAGTTCTGATAATAAAAAAAGCCATGACGGACAATGCCCGTCACGGCGAGTGACTGGTCGAGGTGACGGGACTTGAACCCACGGCCTCTGCGTCCCGAACGCAGCGCTCTACCAAACTGAGCCACACCTCGAAATACCACTGTAATATTATATCACACCCATCAAACCTTGTCAAGGCGTTTTTTTGTTTTGTATCCACTTTGCTTGTAGTGCTACAATAGATATTGGACAAAATTAAGAAAAAAGAAAAGAGAGATAGGCAAAAATCTGATAAAATAAAG
>NZ_JBCPGA010000027.1:0-32047 GCF_040914135.1 Ruminococcus sp. RTP21204st1_B2_RTP21204_210225
CTTTATTTTATCAGATTTTTGCCTATCTCTCTTTTCTTTTTTCTTAATTTTGTCCAATATCTATTGTAGCACTACATTATTGTATTTAATTATCACGCAAAATGCTTGAAATACTGTTGTATTTGTGATATAATGTTAATGCAATATGCACAAATATTGTGAAGATAAAAGAAACATACAAAACAAAGGAGAAAATTATGAACAACAGCTTAACTGAAGAACAGGTAAAAGTACTGAATATGTCACAAAGTGTGATAAATGAGGTAAGAAAGGTCATTATCGGCAAGGACGAAATAATCATAAAAGTCCTGCTGTCCATACTTGCAGGCGGTCATATCCTTATTGAGGATATTCCAGGAGTAGGAAAGACCACTCTTGCCGTGGCTCTTTCAAAGGCGCTTTCACTTGACTATAAAAGACTACAATTCACCCCTGATGTTTTGCCAACAGACGTGACAGGTTTTACCATTCTAAATAAAGAAACACACAAGTTTGAATATAAGCAGGGTGCCGCACTCACAAATCTTTTTCTTGCAGACGAGATAAACAGAACCTCAAGTAAGACGCAGTCTGCGCTTCTTGAAGTAATGGAGGAGGGCAAGGTAACTGTAGACGGTATCACACATAAAATGCCTGACCCTTATATCGTTATTGCAACGCAAAACCCGGTTGGTTCTATAGGCACGCAAATGCTCCCTGAGTCGCAAATGGACAGATTTATCGTAAGGCTCACAATGGGTTATCCTAATCTTGAAAGCGAAGTCGCAATGCTAAAATCCAAGCAAAATCTCGTGCCTGTGGATAATGTAAGGCCTGTGGTTTCTGCGGAGGATATCCTTCAGGCAAGAAAAGTTGTGGAAAATATTTATGTTTCAGATCAGGTTTTCCAGTATATCGTTATGCTTGCAAATGCAACCAGAAACAATGAATATATAAAGCTGGGTCTTTCACCTAGAGGAACTATCGCACTACTCAGAATGACAAAGGCGACAGCGCTTCTTAAGGGCAGAGATTATGTTATCCCCGATGACGTTATATACAGCTTCAAGGACGTTGTTCTTCACAGACTTGTGTTCAGCTCAAAGGCAAAGATAAACGGCTTCACAGGAGAACAGATACTCAAAGGAGTTATTTCCTCAGTTCAGGTTCCTAGAGTTAGCAAATAACGGAGGAGCAAATGCTGGTTTTATATATAATATTATTTATCGCCTCTATTTTCTTCTATATATTATATGTGGGTAGCTTCTCTTTTTATCTCTTTGCATTTTTACTTGTTATGCCTATAATCTTATTCGTTATGCTCAAAAAAATGTCAAAGAAAATAAGCGTTGGTTTTGTGAACACTCAGAAAACCGCAGGCAGATCGTCAAAGATACCTGTTGTGCTGAGATTGCAAAACCGCTCAAAGTTGCCTGTTGCCAATATGATTATAGAGATAGAATATTACAACACTCTTGACGGCGACAAAAATACAATGAAGATAAACACTCCACTTTACCCTGATGATGTTCAGTATCTTACTTTGCACGTTTCTGCAAAGCATTATGGCACAGTGAGAATGAACATAAAACGCTGTCGCATTGTGGATATGCTGAAGCTTTTCAAGATAAGAGTAAGTACCGACGCTGCTTCCAGACTTTTTGGCGAAAGTACGTTCACTATAGTTCCTGACTATATACCCATCGAAAACAACATTGCCAATTATGCTGAAATGGGTCTTGAAACCGATGATTATTCCAAGACATCAAAGGGCGATGATCCCTCAGAGATTTTTGATATACACGAATATCATGATGGTGACAAAATAAATAGGATACATTGGAAGCTTACTGCAAAGCAGGATAAGACCATGGTCAAGGATTATTCCCTGCCTATATCAAACTCTATCGTGCTTATGGCGGATCTCCACCTTGATACAAATACAGACGATTATATGCTCGTATATGATACTCTTGTAGAGGCTATAGCGTCTATATCCTATTATCTCATAGAAAATGACACACCTCATAAGGTAGTGTGGTATGATAAAAAGAAAGATTTGAGTGAAGTAGTAAATGTTACAGACGAAGAAAGTGCAAGACTGCTTATAAGTCTGCTGTTGCAGGCTTCTGTTTATGATGAGCCTGACTTGTCTATGATAAATTACATCAATGAGCCTGAGAGATATAAATGCGGTCACTTGATGTATTTTTCTCCCGCATATAACAGCAATCTCAGCGGCGTTATGAACGATAACGATCTGGCGTTCCGCTATTCCTATATGCTTATCACAAACAAAAAGAAAGACGACGTTATAAACGATGAGTTTGCAGAGGTCGTGAACGTTACTGCAAAACACGTTGCCGAAAGCATACAGGAAATATGTCTATAAAGGTGACAACATGAAAAAGAAAAGAATAAAAAGCAAAAACAAAGATATAGGATTTATCAGCAGCAATGGTATCTGCATTGACGGAGATATCCTTATGAATTGTGAGCGTGAGCATAATTCAGGCTCATTTCTATGGTTTCAGATACTTCTGACCTTTGTGGCGACCATATGCACAGCGTTTATGGCAGTATCATTCCTTGATATGGAAATATACAAGACCACAATCATATATTACTCCGCCATGCTTTCACTTGTGTTTGGTCTGATGAAATCGTCACACAAGATAATTAAGTTTTCTGCACTTGGTGTTATGATACTTCATGTAATTTACCTTGTGAGCAGGATAACTACAATAAAATACGGCTTGTTCGTTGTTATAGACAGATATCTTTCAAGGGCAAATCAACCTAACTCAACTCTTGGCGTTCAGCTTAGTGGAATTTCTACTATCGACTACCCATATCTTGCGTCAAATTTTTTCGTATTTTTTATAACTCTTGTTTGCCTTGGAACGGCAGCAGCCTGCCTTTATAGGATAGATTTTCCACTGCTGTTCATCATTACATTTCCTGTTTTCGAGCTTGGAATGTATTGGGGCTGGGAGCCATCAATGTGGACTGTTATTGGTCTGTTTGTATGCTGGGTGACAGTGCTTGCACTGCACATAATAAACCACACAACTAACAAGGCAGGAAGAAAAAACACCTTTGCGGTGCATGAGCGAAAACGCACGTTTTATTTTACATCTGAAAAGCAAAAAGCTTGTTTCTATAACGTATTCATGAAATTCACGGCTATTTTAAGCTCGTTGGTACTTGTAGTTATAATGCTTTTCTCAGCAATAACAGGCTTTACACGTCCTGAGTCATTTGCAAAATACAGACATGATATTTCTACAGCAGTGTCAAATTTTTCTCTCACTGACCTGAGAAATGCTTTTTCAGATTATGACGGCGGATTTGATCTGTTTGGTATAAAAACAGTTGGTGGCACAAACGGAGGCGTTCTTGGCAAGACAGCAGGCATTAGCTTCAACGGCTCAACAGCACTAAAAGTGGTCACTCCAAAATTCTCTAATACACTATATCTCCGTGGATATGTAGCAGGCGTTTATAAAGACAATAGCTGGACTCCTGTTGACGTGAATGGCAATGAAGACACCTTCTCTGATGATTTTGAGCAAGGCAAGATATGGGTGCAGGATCTGGATTATGACCTTATCCAACGCAAATACGCTGATCTGACCCCTGCTCAGATTTCTGTATCTGTTCTCGGCGCAAGCAAGAAATTTGTGTATGCGCCATACGCTTCTTTATATTCAAGTGATGGAAACACAGACGATAAAAAAATGCGTCCTACCACTGAGTCATATGTCAAATTAAGTTCAACAAAGTATTCTCTTTACTATTTTGACCCCTCTCTTATAGAAGAAAGGCTTGAAGCCCTCCCTGAGGCTATAGCCACAGAAGTGCCTGCATTGTCTGTTAATAAGGACAGAGGTGTTGACGCTTACTCAGAGTTTGTTCACCAGAAATATATGGACGTTTCAAAGTCAGATGAGCTTGATAAGGCATATAAAGAGATACTTAGTGAATATCTTGGCGTGGATATTTACCACAAGGGTGATTGGACTTATGAAGAAATAAGCACTGCAATAAAAAACTATTTCTCTGATAACTTCACTTATACCCTTGAACCGGGTGTTACTCCAAAAGGTGAAGATTTCATAGATTATTTTTTAGGTACACAAAAGGAGGGCTATTGTTCATATTTCGCAACAGCGGGTGCAGAGCTTTTAAGAATGTTTGGCTATCCGTCAAGATATGTAGAGGGATATGTGGTGCTTAATTCACAGCTCGGTGAACCTGAAGATGATTCAACATACGAGGTAAGTGTAAAGGACAAATGTGCGCACGCATGGGCTGAGGTATTTATAGACAATGCAGGTTGGTATCCTGCAGAATTCACACCAGGTTATGATAATGATAATCCTAATCTTACGCAACAAGAGAAAGACCCTAAGGAAGTTACAACAACTAAAAGCACAGAAAGCAAGCCTACGACTACCACACAAAATGGCGGTCAGGGTGGCACAACTTCAGTGGTTACTAAAAAGCCTGCAAACAGTTCAAAAACTTCAACAACAAAGAAAACAAATTCTGCAAGCAACGGACATGGTGCCGGAGTGATGTCAGGCGCTGGGAAAACTTCTGTTTCATCAAGAATAACAGAAAACAACAGCGACCATGGCTCATTTGTAGGAATTTTCATCACTATGGGCGGACTTCTGCTTATAGCCTTCGGCGTTGTAGTCCATAGAGATGTTAAGGTAAAGAAAATGCGTTCGGAACTAAGTAATGGGGACAATAGATCACGCACTGTGGCGGTATACCGCTATATGCTCAAATATTTAAAGCTTATAGGCATTACCGACAGCAGAAATATTACAGACTTACAGCTTTGTGACAGATTAACAGAAAAATGCCAGGAAATGCAAATCAATGATTTCTCTCATATGATAAAATATATCGGAGAACTTGCTGTCAAAGCGGAAATGAGCAACTCAGTAATATCTGATGGGGAACTCGAAACCGCACTTTCTTATTTTGAAATCGTAAAGGACAAGATCGTCCTGCCAAAGCTTTCGGGCGCTAAGCTTCTTAATGCAAAATTTGTTTACTGTCTATATTAGAGAGAAAAAGCCACGCTCGGTGTGGCTTTTTTAACCTCAATGATAATACCAAAAAGCTGATAGGTGATTTTTTTATATGAAGTATATGTTTAATGCAAATATGGATATGATATTATCAGTAGGATAACTTTTTGAATATTTTAGAAAGGAATGATCGGATTGCGAAAAATAAAAAATACAATAATATTTATTGTTACAGTTGCTATACTTACAATGTTCTGCTCTTGCTGTAAACGCTCTGAGATAAAACTGGGATCCGGCAACGAAGGTGGTATATATTATAAATTTGCTGACACTCTCAGTGATATTGATGAAAACATCACAAATATAAGAACGGCTGGTTCTCAGGCTAATATGAGGCTTTTAAAGGACGGCTTTATCAACATGGGAATAGTCCAGAGCGATGTCCTGTCTGAAGCAGTGAATGGCACAGGAGATTTTAATGGTAACAAAATAAACAACGTCCGTGCAGTTGCGGCTCTTTACATGGAGTCTTTTCAGATAATCGTTCCGGCTGACTCAGATATTCAAACTCCTGCTGATCTTAAAGGCAAAAAGGTCTCTGTGGGCGAAGAAGATTCTGGCGTAGCAAAAAATGCTGAGTACATTTTAAACTCTGTAAGTCTTGACTATAACATGATAGATGTGTGCAACATGAACTATCAGAAGTCTGCTGAGGCACTTAAAAACGGCTCTATCGATGCATTTTTCGTGGTACTTGGTGCTCCATGTGATGTTATAACACAGCTTTCTGAGGAAATGGATATAAGAATATTGCCTCTTGATGACAGAACAATATCATATATGACGAATCTTTATGACGGATACTATGAAACTGTAATAAAGGCAGGAACTTATAAAGGCATTGACGAGGACGTCAAGACTGTTGGCGTAAAGGCTGTTCTTGTGGCAAGCCAAAAGATGGACAGCGACACTGTAGCAGATATCACGAAAATGCTTTTTGAGGAAAATGACCAGATAAAGAAAAGAATCTCATTTGCGAAAAATGACACAAAATTTGCGACAGATAATATCCCGTGTGCTTTTCATAAAGGGGCAGTGGAATATTATAACAGCATTGGAACTGCTATAACAGAGGAGGATCAAATTTGAAAACAATAAATGTGGATATGTATCAAACTCTTGCGGTGGCAGTAGGAGTCTTGTATTTAGGGGGATTTCTCAAAAAGAAAGTCAGATTTCTTGAAACCTTCTGTATTCCCTCTCCTGTCATCGGCGGAATTATTTTTGCTATCATATCATGTATTCTTCACGTCGCAGGAATAGTCGAATTTCAGTTTGATGAAACGCTAAAAACAGTTTGCATGGTCATGTTCTTCACTTCCGTTGGCTTTCAGGCAAACATTAAAGTTTTGAAAGCAGGAGGTAAAAGTCTTATTGTATTTTTATTATGCCTGATAGTGCTGATATTTGCGCAGAATGCGGTTGCAGTGGGACTTTCAAAGCTATTGGGAGTAAGCTCGTTGGTAGGTATGTGTACAGGATCTATCCCTATGGTAGGCGGTCACGGAACGTCAGGTGCTTTTGGCACAGTGCTTGAGGACCTTGGTCAGCAAGGAGCAACAAGCCTCTGCACAGCAGCGGCTACTTTTGGATTGATTATAGGCTCTGTAATGGGCGGACCTATCGGCAGAAAGCTTATACTCAAACACGATCTGCTGAAAACTGTTATTCCTGAGGACGACTCTATACTTGTCGAGGACGAACAAAAACATCACCGTTCTGTAAGCATGTATGCACCTGCAGCTTATCAGCTTGCGATAGCAATGGGAATAGGCACGTTTGTATCATGGGTGCTTTCATATTCAGGCATGACTTTTCCTGTGTATATCGGATCAATGATCGTTGCAGCATTTATGAGAAATATCGGTGAATACAGCGGTAAAATACACATACACATGGGTGAAATAAATGATATCGGTGGTATTTGTCTTTCACTTTTTCTCGGAATAGCCATGATAACATTGAAACTCTGGCAGCTTGCCGAGCTTGCATTGCCTATGATAATCATGCTTGTTGCACAGGTGCTTCTTATGGCAATGTTCTCATACTTTATCGTATATAATGTAATGGGAAGAAACTATGATGCGGCAGTGCTTGCGGCAGGAACTTGCGGCTTTGGAATGGGTGCAACGCCAAACGCTATGGCTAATATGCAGGCTTTAACAGCAAAATTTGCCCCTTCAATAAAGGCTTATATGCTTGTTCCTATTGTTGGAAGTATGTTTGCCGATTTTATAAACAGCCTTGTTATAACAGGATTTATCAACTTTATTAATTAACGGAGGAAAAGAATATGAACAAAAAGAACAAACATCTTGACTGTTATACAGATAACCTTGCTTTTCCAGAAGTTCACGTTGAAGATGTAAAAACTGAGAATGATGAAAACGAAAATAATAGCGAATCAGGCGTAATATTCGACAACTTAGCAATACCTGAAATAAAAATAAAGCCCAAGAAAAGGAAAAGATAACAAAAAAACGATTTTCTGTTTATTTTCAGAAAATCGTTTTTTTATTTCATATTGGAGATGTATTCTCTTATCTCTTTTTCCACACGGATAACGTCCTCGTGAAGCTCCTGAGCTGACATTCTGAAAGCACCGCTGCCCATGATTATGACCTGCTCCATGCCGTCAGATGTGGCGACCCTTACCTTATGCTCTCGGCTGAGCTTGTGAGCAGTGCGTTCGATATAAGTGTCAGCCGTTTCGGCTTCTTTGGTGTAAACTATACTGATATTGTGGTAATTTTCCACTACACGCTCCTGCTCTTTGACCTTGTATGCGTCAAAGACGAGTATCAGCTCACATTGCTTGTATCCCTGATAGTTGCAAAGCCTGTTCACAAGCATACTTCGTGCAAGGTCAAGGCTCTCGTTGGCAGCCTTTTTCAGCTCGTCCCAAGAGAAAATTATGTTATAGCCGTCAACCAGCAAATATTCCACGCCTGAGTATATCTGCTTCGGCTTTGACGCTGACTTTACAGACTTTTCAGGTCTGCGCATCGCATAGTGCTTATCACGTTCTATCTTTCCGTAAGTGCGCTCAAATATCTCCATAAGCTCCTTATCACTTGCTGCACGTCTTACAAAATCTTCAGCACGAGCATATGTCTGTGGCTGAGAGACCTGCCGGCGTTTGTCCTCTGGAGGTATGTGAAGCTTATCAGGAACTTCGTTCCATTTGACATTGTAACCTGCGCCATGAGAGCAAAATACAGAATCTGCCGTATTTTCAAGATCTCTATCAGGATCATAGCCATATTCTTCAAGCACAACTTCTGTATTATGACATTCACGGTAACCGTCAGAAGTGCATATCAGCTTTCCAACGCCCTTGGTGTAGCTTATGACCTGCGACTGATAGCCTCGCATTTCCGCCACCGGTGCACTTCCCTTTATAACGGAAAATTCGCCCGATACCTCCGGCTGTGAGAAAACTCCGCCCATGTTCTGTATATCTGTTATAGCACGTCCCACGTTCTGCTGTGGCACTTCAAGTGTGAAGCTGTAATAAGGCTCAAGAAGAACGGACTTTGCGTTTCTAAGTCCCTGTCTGACGGCACGATATGTTGCTTGACGGAAGTCGCCGCCCTCTGTGTGTTTAAGGTGCGCTCTTCCCGAAACGAGCGTTATTTTCATATCTGTAATAGCAGAGCCTGTGAGAACGCCAAGATACTTTTTCTCCTGCAAATGGGTAAGAATAAGTCTTTGCCAGTTTTTGTCCAGCGTATCTTCACTGCATTCCGTTGCAAAACGCAGACCCTTGCCACGCTCCAGCGGCTCAAGCTTCAAATGCACCTCAGCATAATGCCTGAGCGGCTCATAGTGACCATAGCCGTAGACAGACTCTGCAATAGTTTCTTTGTATGCAATGCTTCCCTCGCCAAAATCAATGTCGATATCAAAGCGTCGCTTGAAAATGCTTTTCAGTATGTCAAGCTGCACCTCGCCCATTATGCTGACATGTATTTCGCCAAGCTGTTCATTCCAATCGACGTGAAGCTGTGGATCTTCATTTTCAAGCACACGGAAATACGACAGCAGAGTGTGCATATCCAAATCACACACAGGCTCGACACGATAGGTAAGAACAGGCTCCAGCAGTGGTTTTGCAGAATCCTGCTCAAAACCAAATCCCTGCCCTGCATAAGTTTTAGTCAACCCTTCAACAGCGCAAACAACGCCAGTTTCAGCGTTATCCGCATTACGATATTTTGCCCCTGAATATATTCTTATCCTGCTGACCTTTTCTGAGAAGCTTTCACCGTCAGCCGATGAATAATCTACTTGATCTCTAACCTTAAGACAGCCACCTGTTATCTTCATAAAAGTCAGGCGTGAGCCACCGTCCTCTGAAATTTTATACACTTTTGCACCAAAAGTACCGCTGTCATATACACACGGTGCAAGCTCTGCAAGGGCGTTCATAAATTTTTCTATGCCCTGCGATTTTAAAGCTGAGCCGAAAAAGCATGGAAATACTTTTCTATGAGCCACGGCATCTGACAGTATCTTGTCAGACATTGATCCCGTTTCAAGAAACTCATTCATAATATTTTCATCAAAAAGGGCACAATCCTCTGCGACTTCGGACTTCATACGGCAGAAATCCACAAATCCACTGCCAAGACGACCCTCTAAACTGTTCATGACGAAGGTTTTATCAGCACCGTCCAAGTCCATTTTGTTCACAAAAACAAAGGTTGGGACGTTATAACGCTTTAACAGCCTCCAAAGAGTTTGAGTATGGCTCTGCACACCGTCTGTGCCACTTATAACAAGCACAGCAAGATCAAGCACCTGTAATGCACGCTCAGTTTCCGCTGAGAAATCGACATGACCAGGTGTGTCAAGCAAGGTGAAAGATGTGTTTTTATATTCAAATTCTGCGGGTTTTGAGAAAACAGTTATACCTCTGTATTTTTCAATCATATCCGTGTCAAGAAAAGCGTCACCGTGGTCTACACGTCCGACCTTTCTTATTTTGCCAGACAAATAAAGCATTGCTTCCGAAAGCGTTGTCTTGCCTGAGTCGACGTGGGCAATTATGCCTATTACTGTTTTTTTCATATTTTCTTCCTATTTGCTAAATTTCAATGTACTCCATTTCATTCTTCATTTGCACAAATCCAAACTTTTCATATAAAGACATGCCCATTTCTGCGATATAAAGGGTTCGTATATATGCTTTCTTCATGCTATCTAATTATAAATCATTTTCAAGAAAGTTTTGTATTTTATCATTAAGAAACATCAGAACATCCTTATGATCAGACAAAATGTCCGTTTCAAATCTTTCCTTATTTAGAAAGTATTCAACCATAATTCTATTATCATCCTGATACGATTCTAATAAACTTTCTATCGACAAGGGATAAACTCCTGTTGCACAAAAGCGTTCTTGTCTTAATGCAAACATGAGCGGCTTCAAAATATATGTCGAAATTTTTTGGTGCGTAAGTAATTCTTTTGGCTCATCTACACATATATAATGGCGAACACTCATTAAAATATTTGCTAAATTTTTCTTATAGGATAACTGTATCTTTTCATTTATATTTTCGATTTTCACCAATTGCTCACCATACAATAAAACACTATTTAGTTCAGCAATTGCATATTCTGACCAATCTTCAAATATTTTGCTTTTATATTCGTCTACGGATAAGCATTGAGTATTTATCTCCAACAAATCATAAGGGATAGATGTGTTTCTTGCACAATGCCCAACATTTTCTAAGACATATTGATTTATTGTACTAAAGATACAAAACACGTCTAAATCAGAATTATCATTTGCATCTCCTCTCGCATAACTTCCAGTCAAATAAACCATTAATAAGTATTCACCTAATCTATTTTTTAAGGCTGACACAAATTCACTCAATACTTTCTCATAATCATGATTTACTTTATTTGCTGGTATCACTCTTCTCATAAACAAGTTCCTTCATTATTTAGTCTGTTACTTCCGGGTCTCCAATTTCTTCATTTCCTAAATAAACTTTATACGCTTTTCCTTCATACAAATTCATGATCTGTCGGCGTAATTTTGAAGGATATAATGGTGTTGTATTTAATGTTTTAATATCTAACCAATCATATCCAACTTGATTTGTATCACTTTGCAAGACGGCATTTTCAAGTTTTCCAATATACTCACATAAAAACACCAAATCTACACGATGAAATTTTTCTCCATGTAAACCCTCTATAACAAACGCTAAATCTTTCACAACTACCCGCAATCCCATTTCTTCTGCCACTTCTCTACAAACTGCTTCAGGAAGAAGTTCCTCCACATCTTGTCCGCCGCCGGGCATAATATACCATTCTTCTTTTCCGTCACTTATTTTGATTGCCAACATCTTATCATCTTTAATAATTAATGCTTTTGCTGCATTTCTTACAGTTCTATCCATAATATCTCCAACGTTACTTGTATCGCTGTGGAACTGTTGTCACCACAAACATATTATCCTATACGCTAAACTGCCATGCCCTATAAAAAGCGGCATGTTTAACCAATGTGTGTAAACCACACCGCTAAGCTAACTGTCCTGATTTACTGCGCTTTCCTTGTTATCAATACCACACACTCCACGTGGCTCGGTTGTTCAACGAAAAACATACTCAACCCCTATTGTACGAGGAAATGGTGGAACGCACCTTTTCCCTTAAAATCTAGTGGTTCGAGCCTTTGATAACCTTGAATTGCTCTATAATTTGTATAGGCAAACAGGGTAAAGCTCTGTTCCTTAAACTTCATTTTTCATGTAATCCCTACAAACTGGAATTTAACTAATGGATGCCATTTTATTAGTCGGCCATGATCTCCTAAGAGCCACATAGGAGATTAAAAAGTTTGCAAGCCAGCCAACTGGTATCGCAAGCCAGACAAAGGCAATGCCGAAACGTGGTGCACAGATCAGGGCAACGGACAGACGAATCGCAAGATTCACTATGTTTGCAACGAGGAACGGACGCATAATTCCGAGACCACGAAGAACTCCATCGGTTGCCATCTTGATACCCATGAAGATGAAAAAGTAACCAAGCCACCTCATATAATCACCAGACACCTGATAGGCAAACGCCGTTCCGTCTTTTCCTAAGAACAGTGAGGAGATCTGCGTATGCAGCGCTTCAATGGTCACAAACGCAATGACCGCAAAGCACAGATCCAGCATCAGTGCAACATGGTAGCCTTTTTTGATACGATCAATTTTCTTTGCACCAAGATTCTGGGAAACATACGGCGAAACCGCATTGCCGATGGATACAAAGATCAATGAAAAAACATTTTCCACCCTCATCGTTGCTGCATACCCGGCGAGTGCCTGTGTACCGAAAGGATTTACCACTGCCTGCACGATCATCATACCGATAGACACTGTGGACTGCTGCAAAACCGATGGTACCGCAATGCGAAGCATGGAATACAGCTCCTGCCGGTCGAACCTGCTAAAGGAGCTCTTGTATTGCCGCATCCGAGACAGAAAGATCAAAAACGAAAACACGGCTGAAATTCCCTGTGCAATCAGTGTTGCAATAGCCGCACCGAACACACCGAGACCTAGCCCGGCTACCATCCAAAGATCCATTAAAATATTCAGTATGGACGAAAAAATCAGCAGTCCTAGCGGAATTTTGGATTCGCCGATTGAGGTGAACATGGTAGAAAGAATGTTATACATAAACAGAAACGGAAAGCCCACAAAATAGACCCGCAGATACAGTACTGCATCATCCAGTATATCGGCAGGGGTTTGCAGTCCACTCATCATCGAGTTGGCGAAGAAAAAGCCAAAAACACCAAGGACTATACTTAGAAGCAAAAAGCTAATCAAAGATGTTGACACGATTGTTTTCATTTTGCCATACTCCCTGGCTCCGAAATAACGGCTCACAAGCACACCGGCTCCGACACCGGCTCCCAGTGCCACACAAATGAACACATTGGTCAATGCTGCACATGCACCGACAGCTGCAAGTGCGGAAGAACCAACAAACTGGCCGACAATAACAGAGTCGGCCATATTGTATATTTGCTGAAAGAAACTTCCAATAATCATTGGCATTGCAAAAACCGTCAACGCTTTGAAGGGCGTATCGGTTATCAAATACTCATCTTTCGACATTATCATATTCCTCCATGGTATCTTTGGTATCTTGTGTCGTGATATCCCATTCACTTACCTTCTCAAATTCCAATTTGTCAATTTCGTTAAATATGAATTTTATCTTTCTCCAGTGGATACAGATATGTAATCGGATTCTGTGCCGACTGATTCAACTTCAATCCGGCTATCGATTTTCCAATGTAGAACGATTCATTCTCATACAACGGAAATCACTGCTCATATCTTTCATCCACAAAAAAATAATCTATTTTCAGTTTTTGGTGTAAGAACAATATCCTGTCTTGGAAGTTTTACTACCCTATAAAATTACACTACTCTCAAACCTCAAATTTAAGATAATGACACTACTCATCAGTGCATTTTATATTTGGCAGTAATTATATTATAGCATACAAATATAAAAAGTCAACAAAATTCAGATAACGCACATATCCTTTGATAGTGTAGAATGGGTTTACAAAAATGGTGACTCTGGTCAACAGTATCTTTCTATCATCTATGTGAATGGTATCAGAAAGCAGTGGCTCTTTTATCATGATTACATCATTAAGACTACCGATGGAAATATTCGGATTATCGAAACTAAAGGTGGTATGCAGGCTAGTCACACCAAAAACATTGACCGTCAGGTCGAAAAAAAGTTTAACGCATATAAGGAATACGCCAAGAAGTACAACCTTCATTGGGGCTTTGTGCGTGACATAGATGAGGAATTGTACATAAATAATACAATCTACACTGAAGATATGTCAGGAGATAATTGGATTTCACTGGATGATGTGCTGAAATAAATTCTCAGCCTTGAATAATTAAATTAAAAATGAGCTACTGCAAATAATGCAATAGCTCATTTTCGTATATTCCAAATCAACCTAATTGTTCTACAAATCTTGCAAATGCTTCTTTTCCTTGTTTATCTCTCTTAAATACTCCGGCATCTTCAAGTACCTGCTCAAAAACTCTGCCGACTTCATAACGAATAATCTCTATTGCATTATCAGCGTTAAAATCAGAATATTTTTTTAGAATTTCACTTGCCCAAATTGCATGAGATGCAATTTTATCATCTGTAGCAATCTCTTTGCTGGACAGCATTGCATCTTTTAAAAGTGTCAGTTCATCTGCTAAACGCGCCGGAAGAACAGCAAGTCCCATCACTTCAATCAATCCGATGTTTTCTTTTTTGATATGATGTAATGTAGGATTCGGATGGAACACACCTAACGGTCTTTCTTTCGTTGTAATATTGTTTCTCAATACCAAGTCGCATTCGAATCCAGAAGAAGTTGCTCTTGCAATTGGAGTAATTGTATTATGCAGAATTCCGTCTGTTTCTGCAAAAATTCCAACCTCTTCATCCGTATATGTTCTCCATTTTGATAAAATATCAGCACATGCAGCTGCCAAAGCCGTCCTGTTTTTTGAAGAAAGACGTATCACAGACATCGGCCATTTTACAATGCCGGCACTAACATTCATATAATTTTTCAAAAGAAATGTTCTTTCAATCGGTGCTTTTGCCATTGCAAAATTATAATTGCCGCCTTCAAAGTGTTCATGCGTTAGAATTGAACCGCCTACAATAGGAAGGGCTGCATTTGAACCGATAAAATAGTGTGGAAATTGCTCAACAAAATCAAACAGTTTATTGAATACCTGTGCATTGATTGTCATAGGAATATGCTGTTTATTAAAGACAATGCAGTGTTCATTATAATATCCATAAGGAGAATACTGCATGAACCAATCTTGGCTGTTGATACTCAACTTTACCGGACGAAGATTTTGTCTTGCAGGGTGTGTCTGGTGACCTGCGAATCCCATATTTTCAACACAAAGCTGACATTGAGGATAGGCTGATTTTTTTTTGCAATTTAGCAGCAGCAATATCACGAGGATCTTTCTCTGGCTTAGAACGGTTTATAGTAATGTCAAGTGATATTGACAAAACCAGAATATGCTGCAAAGTGAATCACTGCATCTATCTGTTCGGTTGAAGTTGTATACATATCAAATCCGGGAATTTCTACACCTAAATCCTTAAAGCGAGCTGCAATCCCTCTGACAATTTCAGAAGAACCTTTTTCACCGATATGAACATCCAAATCGTCCAGTGAAACTGCAAATTCATCGTATCCCTCTGATTTAATTCTGATGATGTTTTCATCATGAAATGCTGCAACACCGATAACATCTAAGTCAACTGCTCCTGCAATGACACAGCCATGTTGATGATCGGTATGATTACCGCCGATTTCTGTTCTACCCGGAGCAGAATAAACGTGTATATCATTTCTATTCGGATACAGTGCTGTGAATTTCTCCACAGCACTCATATATCGTGATTTCTGACTTTCTATATCCTGTGGCTTATAAATATTTGCGAAGATATTATCAAATCCACCACAAGTAACATTGTCTTGAAAATCCTGTATTTTCATTGTTTTCCTTTCTTCTTACGATCTTAAGGGCATAATTACAAATTCCAATTTCATCGGCTGATCTGCATGGATTCTGTACTCCTCATGCACCGGTGCACCCCAGGAATCATCGCCGCCGACACCCATTTGCTTTGCAGCGATTCTGACCCATGTGTAGCGAACACTTGGAAGTTCATCCAGATGCATTGCATTTTCGAGTTCATAGGCACTGTATGGCAGTACGCTCATTTCAAACGGAGCAGATGCCTTTTGGAACGTCAGACCATGCTGCATATCATCATGGACAGAGAGCGTTCTTACACCGGTACGGTTGCCGCATTCCTGCGGATTGAGATACCCGGAAAGATTTTCTTTTGCTGTAGATTTCCACGATCCCAGTCTTGCTCCTTTGCATCGGTCGCTGTAATTTTCATCAGGGCCGAGTCCGTAATACTGGAAATTGCAAAGCTGTTTTTTCATCTTGAAGTCCAATGCAAGAACCGGCATATCGGACATTCCGCTTACTCCTGCATAATTTACACTTACGCCCAGCTTTCCGTCAAAGTGTGCGGTATAGGTTACAGTAAACTCAAAAGTCGGAACACAGGCAGCCTGATATGTGAATGTGATTTTCAGAGCATCTTCCTGTTCCAGCCATGAAACGGTTTTATACTTTGCAAATTTGCCTGCGGAATACCACTGTGCAAGATTGTACGGCTCGGAAGCACCGGTGTCATTGTCTGTCATCGCTCTCCAGAAGCTGACCTTTGGTGTGCGTGTGATATATTCAAAATCATTGTATTTCAGAGAACTGATGCCGCCCTCTTTTTTGTCGAACATCATGGAGAAGTTTTCTCCGTGAACGCCAATGATAACATCGCCGTATACAATCGTTGGCTTTTGCAATGTGGTTTCCGGAATCTGATTATCTTTCACTTCAAACACTTCCTGAGCAAAGGCAATTTCGTGCCCTGCATCTGCCCATAGTGTCTGATCTGCGGTAACGGCGGAAACATGATAAACATATTCTCCTGCACTGTCTATTTTGTGAAGTGTCAGTTTCATTGTCTTGCTTTCTCCGGCAGGAACATTCAGAGAAAATGTATCGGATTTCAGAACAACGCCGTTCTTTTCCAATCGTACAACAAAGGACAAGTTGTTTGTATCTGCAAAGAGATTTCGATTTTCTACGGTAAGCATTCCGTTTTGAATAGACATTCTGATGTTGGAGTAAAGAGCCTTCATTTCCTGAACCTTTGGAGAGTAGGTTCTGTCAGCATAGATCACACCATTGGTGCAGAATCCGTAATCGCTTGGTCTGTCCTCAAAATCTCCGCCATAAGCCAGAACCGTTTTCCCGTCGTCATTTTTGGTTTCGATTGCCTGATCGATGTAGTCCCAGATGAAACCACCCTGATAAGCCTCATATTTGTCCTCAAGGTCAGTGTAAAGGCTCAAACCGCCAAGGGAATTGCCCATAGCGTGCATATACTCACAGCTGATATACGGTCTGCCGTTATTCTGTTTCAGGTATTCTTCCACTTCCTGCGGTTTTGCGTACATACGGCTTTCCATATCCGTGATAGAATCATACTGATGATTCGGAACTCTTGTAACACCCTCATAGTGCACCAGTCTTGTCGGGTCTACACTTCTGAAATATTCCGACATTGCAGCAATATCTTCTCCGCAGTAGGATTCGTTTCCGCAAGACCAGATGAGAACACTTGCGTGATTCTTGTCACGTTCATACATCGATTTCGCTCTGTCCAGTACAGCTTCTTTCCATTCTGGAAGTGAACCCGGTACATTCCAAGACGGATCTGTTGCACCAAGCTTCTGCCATGTACCGTGTGTTTCCAGATTGGTTTCATCAATCAGATAAATGCCGTATGCATCACAAAGCTGATACCAAAGAGAATTGTTCGGATAATGACATGTACGAACTGCATTGATATTGTTTTTCTTCATGAACTGGATATCAAACAGCATATCTTCCTTTGTGATTGCTCTGCCTGTTTTCGCATCAAATTCGTGTCGATTGATGCCCTTGAAAATGATACGTTTTCCGTTTAAACACATGATCCCGTTTTTCAGTTCAAATCGACGGAATCCGACTTTGGTTCTGCTGACCTCGATTTCATTTCCGTCTTCGTCTGTCAGAATCACTGTAAACGTATAGAGATTCGGTATTTCGGCACTCCAAGACTTGCTATTTTCAATTGTCCAGTTTACAGATTCCTTTTCATTGGATTGTGCGATGACCGTTCCATTTTCATCTGTCAGGATCGATTTCACAGAACACTTGCCCGCAATATCCAGCGTTGCAGAGAAGATACCATTTGTACCGTCATAATCTGCAATCACTCTCATATCACGAACATGGGCAGACGGTGCCGCATAAAGGAATACGTCACGGAAAATGCCGGAGAATCTCCAGAAATCCTGATCTTCCAGCCAGCTTGCAGAACTTCTTTTGAACACTGCAACAGCAAGTTTGTTGTCCTTTTCACGGATATATGGTGTCAGTTCAAATTCAGACGGTGTAAAAGAATCTTCGCTGTAGCCGATAAATTCGCCGTTCAGCCAGACATACATAGCAGTTTCCACACCCTGAAAAGAAATAAATACACGCTTGTTTTTCAGAGCATCGTTCAAGTCAAAATATCTGACGTAGCTGCCGACAGGGTTGTCCTTTTCAGAGATAAACGGCGGACGGAGATGCTCCTGTCCCTCCCAAGGATAAATGGTATTGACGTACTGCGGTTTGCCGTATCCCTGCAATTCCATGTGTCCCGGAACCTGAATGTTGTCAAAATTGTCAGTGCTGTCGCTTTCTTCATAGAACTTTTGCTGCCATTCAGACGGATTCTTTGCCCACGCAAATTTCCAGGTGCCGTTCAGATTCTGAATCAGAGAGGAATTGTCTGCATCGGCTTCCAAATGGTTTGCATAGATTCTGTGGTCGGAATGTGCTGCGATTTTGTTGACTGCAAACACTTCCGGATCGGTCAGCCAGTCGAGTGTATATTTCATATTGTTTCCTCCATTTTAGTTCTGTGATTCCATCACAACTTCATTTTCGGATATTCCAAGTTTTTCTTTGATTTCCGCATTTGCCTTTTCAACATTCATCTTAGAAAGAAAAAATGTGATGATCAGATCCAGTGCAAACGGAACGATCAGATACATAATGTGAAGCATATTGATAGCAGAATCAGGCTGTAATGTCAAAGTGCCCTTGAATCCGCTAAAGTCGAGCAAAAGACCGACAATTGCTGTTCCAAGTCCACCACCAATTTTTACACCAAGTGATGTGCAGGAGTACATGATTCCATCAACGTGCTTGTGTTTGGTAAGCCAGCTATATTCAGAGCATGATGCGATGACTGCATTCATATCACCTTGCCATGGACCTTGACCGAGTGCTGCAAGTGCTGTAAATGCAAGCATCAGCGGAATGTTTCCCATGTATCCGGCAACTGCTACCAGAAGTCTGCCAACTGTTGCTACCATGTAGCTGTATTTGTTCAGCTTATACATTCCGTTCCATTTTTGTACGATGGTAGGAGTGAAGATCAAGGCGATAATCAAAGGAATATTGATAAACCACGCAAATGTGCCGAACATATTCTCATCTGCGAGAATATATTTTGCATAGTATGTTCCAACACCGATCATTGCACCATAGAACTGCTGCAAAATGTAGGTTACTGTGATCATCACATAATATTTGTTGTGTACGAGAATTTTGAATGCTTCTCCAAAACTGTATTTGGTTTCTTCTGTTTTTGTTTCACTGTCTGCAAGTTCCTCATCAGAAAGTTCCTTTACAGAAAGAGCGGAAATTGTATTTACAATAAGACCGATAACCGCATAAATAATTGCGACTGTTCTCCAGCCATTTGCACCACCGCCCATTGCTTCAACAAATTGGAATGTAACAGCCTGAATCAGGAGGCTTGTTCCAAATGCAAAGATAAAGCGATAAGAACCCATCTGAACTCTTTCCTTGCTGTTCTTTGTAACAAGAGCGGTCAGAGCAGAATATGCGATGTTGTTTGCCGTATAAAATACACTGTTAAGAAGTGTGTAGCAGATAAAGAACCATGCGTACTGAGCAAAATTATCCATGTTCATCGGGATTGCAAATACACCAATCAAGGTAATTGCACAGCCGATAAAACCATAAAGCATCCACGGTTTTGCCTTGCCCATTTTCGTATGTGTCTTATCAATCAACGTACCAAAAATGATGTCTGTTATTCCATCAAAAATCTTCGATACAGCAATGAGAACGCCAATAACACCTGCGTTTAATCCAATCGTGTCGGTAAGATAGATCATTACGAATGATGTCAGCAATGCATAGACAACGTTCCCTGCAACATCGCCGGAACCATAACCGACTTTGTTATACCACTTTAAGTATGTTTTTTCTTTGCTCATAATAGAGCTCCTTTCATTGTTTGTATGCCCACATGGACAGAGTTTTCCCATAACGAATGATACGAACTGCTTTTCATCTTGCAAAAACGAAATAATGCCATCGTCAGAATAGATGATTATTTTTTTGAGCATAAAGAATTTTTACTGAATTCAACATGGAATTACAATGAAAGACGTCTTTTTTTAATTCTTTCCTCTCATTTCTTAACTCTATTATACCACACAAAACGGCTCAAAAAATACACAAAGTTATAAAATATATGCACAAAGTTTAGGATTTTTCTTGTAATCTGTGATCAGGTGTGATATACTATAGTTATAGAAGCAAGGAGGTGTTTTTTTATGTTTATGAATGTTGCCTATTTAAACAACTCTACATCTACTGTAGTGGATAATACGAAACCTTTGATTGTAACAAGCTGTGGAAATTATCGTGTGAAAAATCGTTCTGAAGTAGTAACACATCGTCCGAAGGGAAGAAAAGATTATCAGCTTTTATATATTGCCTCCGGGAAAGGACATTTTTTCATTCACGGAGAAGAAAAAACGGTTTCAGCCGGAAATATTATTATATATTTGCCGGATCAACCACAGGAATATGTTTATTATCGTGCAGATCAAACCGATGTTTATTGGGTGCATTTTACCGGAAATGAAGTAGAAGAAATTTTAAAGTATTACAATATCAACCTGCAAAATAATATTCTCTATATCGGAACATCTCCCGATTATCAGTGGTTATTTGGTCAGATGATTCAGGAATTGCAGCTTTGCAGACCACGGTATGATGAATTGATTTCTTTGCAGCTGCGAAATATTTTTGTTTTGATAAGCCGTGCAATCATGAGTGCAAAGAAATTCAGCAGCACCAGTGAAAAAGAAGTTGCTTTTGCGATGCACTATTTTCGTAAGAATTACAACACAGAAATCAGCATTGAGGAGTACTCCGAATCCAGAGGGCTTAGCAACTGTTGGTTTATTCAGTGCTTTAAAGAAATCACAGGTTCCAGTCCGCTGCAATATATCTTAAAGCTGCGAATCTCCAACGCACAAAGTTTGTTAGAAAATACGAACTACACCATTACTGAAATTGCAAATATGGTTGGATACACCAATTCGCTTTATTTCAGCAGACTGTTTCATAAATACATTGGTATGTCACCAAAAGAATATCGAAAAGTAAAACTCAAAGAAAATCTCAGGGAGTAAAAAACAAAACTCGTTTGGCTAAAACTAAACCAAACGAGTTTTGTTGATTTTTGATAAGAAATAAGGAATGGCTACATTACCAAACACGTCTGAATTGCAATCTCCTCAGCCTGCAACTCAAAGAGATTCTCAAGCTGCCAAACCTTAGCGGTATCGGCATTTTTCATCGCAAGTGCATACTCAGGATTAGTAGCACGCATTTTGTTCCAGATCTTCCATAATCAGCAGAGAAGATTTTGAAAAGGTACAGGAAAATCAGAATTAACTTCTTTGTTTTCCTAATCGTGTTTAATGTATTTAGTGATAGTATCGATTAATTCCTCCATGTTAATCGGCTTGGAAATATGATCATTCATGCCTGAATCCAGGGATTCCTGAATATCATCTATAAAAGCATTTGCAGACAAAGCTATAATTGGAATCGTAACTGCATCGGACCGCTCTATACCCAAGGCTCGAATGGCTTTTGCTGCTTGGTGTCCATCCATGTTTGGCATCATAATATCCATCAAAATAAGATCGTATGTGCCTCGTGGATGATTTTTAAACAGATCCACAACTTCTTTTCCGTCTGATGCGCGCGTTACGGTAGTACCAGCATCTTCCAGTATCATCGTAGCAAGTTCAGCATTTAGATCATTATCCTCAGCCATAAGAACATGAATACCCGTCAAATCTCTATGTAGATGTTGTTTTTGTTCTGATTGAATAACCTGTTCTGACAACTCCAGTGGGATCTCCACTGTGAATGTAGAACCTACACCTTTTTTGCTCTCAACAGCGATCGAACCGCCCATCATATCCACATATTTTTTTGTGATGGCCATACCAAGACCGGTTCCCTTATATTGAGTTCTGGCATTAGCATCATCTTCTTGTGAAAACGGATCGAATAATTTTTTCTGGAACTCTTCGCTCATGCCAATACCGTTATCTCGAACAACATAACGAGTTATGATATGTTTCTCATCCGCTCCTGGGTAACTGCTGATATCCAAAGTGATCTTTCCGCCGTCCTTTGTGAATTTCACAGCATTGCCAAGAAGATTCACCAAAACTTCTCGGATACGCGCAACATCCGCGAGGACATATGGGTTCTTTGGGATTTCTCGATGTACTTCAAACTTAAGATCTCGATTATAAAGAAGTCCATTCATAATCGCCTGGACGTTATCTGTCAATTGAGTAATGTCCACCGGCTCGGGCGAAATAGTAACTTTTCCACTTTCAATGCGAGTAAAATCCAGAACGTCATTCAACAAAGAGAGAAGATGATTCGAACTTTTTTGAACTTTCTCCAAGCTATCATGAATATCTGAAACCGTGTTCTGGTGAAGCGCAATGTTTGTAAATCCAATAATGGCATTCATCGGCGTTCTGATGTCATGGCTAATACTAAGCAAAAACGCAGATTTTGCTTTGTTGGCAGCATCTGCTTCCTCAGCGGCGGTCATTAATAATTGTTTTTGTTTTTGCTCTTCTGCCTTGCTTTTCTGATAAACATAATAGGTATATAGACAAATTAAAAGCAATACAGCTCCTGCGACTAAACCGCATATGATGGAAATATGATTCGTCTCTTCAACCATTCCATAAGCTGATTGCATATCCATTTCAATGCAAAATGCGCCAATGATTTCTCCAGTCCCATCATGATTTGCTCTTACAGGATAGCAAGCCGTAAAAATCGGACCCCATGTTGTATCAATGATATCCTGAGAGTACACATTCTCCCCAGAAATAGCCCTATCAATATACGGAACCATTTCTTCCTCAATATAATCTCCAGGGTGTCTTACATCATCCGCATCCGAATCCAAACCGTCTACCACATAAACGAGTTTTCCTTCTTCATTTTTTGTAGCGGTGTAAATATATCGAGTAGAATTCAGTGTTCTGATTTCATTGAAATATGAAGAAATATCCTTATATAATTGCTTCGTTTCATCAGATTGATCTTTGATTTGATCAAAATCTTCTTTGCCGATTTTTCCATCCACGAGTTTGTGCACTGCATCTGCACTCGCTGTGTCACGTGTGATTTCTGTTTCAAGTGCGGTCTTAGTGTAAGAACTTTGCAGAATAAATGTGTACAACGCTATTACAAAAATCGTCAAAAGCCCCGCAATCACAAAGATACTGCCTGTATTCTTCAGCCTAAGGAGTTTTTTTAAATTAATTCCTTCTTTTATTTTCTTCATGCTGCTCATTCACATCCTCTAAATCCCAATTTATCGCTCATCCCTAACCTCTATAATTTCACCTACAAAAACAATATGTGGTTGCCAGCCTCCATTGAAATCGGGATATACTTTTGGCATGGAAGCATAATACTCCTGAACTCAGTTGTAATATCCTCTTTGGAAAATTGATGCTGATACAACTTTTGGCAAAGAAGTGTCAATTTTGCCTCTTTATAGGTTACTCCCTGAGCGATTTCAATAGGAGTCAGTCCTGCAGGATTGGTTGTCACCCTTTTTCATTTTCCAAAAATCATCCCAAAATGCCTGACATCTAATCCACTGTCTCAAATTGTGACATCTAATTCGAGGTTACAACCTGACATACATTTGGCAGTAGATATGTTTCCATATAAGAAAACGAGCTTTTTCAGAAGTCTGGCTTCAAATCCAAACCTCCGAAAAAGCCCGGAAATACGCCGCTTTTCAGCCCTTATTTATCTTTTCTTGACATCAAACAAACCGTCTCCACATGCCCCGTCCTCCCAAACAGATCCACGCCCTTGACCTTGACCGTCTTATACCCCAACTCTTCCAGCACAGCACAGTCCCTAGCAGCAGTAGCGTGATTGCAGGATATCATAACTATCCTGTCAGGGGACATTTTTGCCATGTACTCCAGTGCGTCCCTAGTGCAGCCCTTTCTTGCAGGGTCAGCTATTATCACATCTGGTCGTTCGCCACGGCTGTAAAGTATCTCTGCTATCTTTCCTGCGTCACCACATATAAATTCCGCATTTGTGACATTGTTTGCTGCGGCATTTCGTTTTGCATTGTCTATTGCAGACTCTATTATCTCAACACCTATGAGCTTTTTCACCTTTTTGCTCATTGACAAACCAATCGTTCCTGCGCCACAGTAAAGATCAAGAAGAGTTTTCTTTCCTGTCAGCTGAGCATAATCTGCGGCAATTTCATAAAGCCGCTCCGCCTGAATTGTATTTACCTGATAAAATGACAGCGGTGATATCTCTATATCATTGCCACACATGGTATCGTGTATCGTGTCGCTTCCATACGCAGTAACAAGCTTCTGTCCGAGTATACAGTTAGTCTTTCGGCTATTCTCATTGAAAACTATACTCTTTATATCAGCATATTTTTTGCAAAGCTCACCCACAAGCACATCAAATACGCCACGCTTTTTAAGGTCGGTAATAACAAGACAAACCATTATCTCACCTGAGTGTTCGCCACGCCTGAGATAAATATGCCTGAGCAGACCGCTTCCCGTTTCCTCGTTGTATGCCTTTATCTTACGCTTGTTCACATATGCCATTATTTCATCGGCTATTGCCTTGAATACAGCAGGCTGTAATGCACAATCAGTGTGATCGCATACACGGTGAGAACGCCTTGAATAGAATCCGCAAACTGCCCTACCGTCCTGCTCTGCTACAGGGTACTGCGCCTTGTTGCGATAGCCAACAAGCTGTTTACAGCCCTCAAAACTGTCATATTCAGGATAAAGCTTACCAATACGCTCAAATGAATCCTTTATGAACTGCTCTTTTACACGGCATTCTTCCTCATAGCTCATGTGACGAAAACAACAACCGCCACACCTTGAATAAACAGGGCAATCGTTCTTCGTTCTTTCAACCGAACCACTTACAATATTTTCGATAATGCCATAGCAATACGTTTTGCAGACCTTGACTATCCTGCATTCGATAACGTCGCCAATAACAGTAAAAGGCACGAAAACAGCAATGCCCTCGTGCTTTCCTACTCCGTTGCCATCATTTGTCATACCGCTTATTTCAAGCCTGATAATCTCATTTTTCTTTAGCATAAAATTCCTCTATCTCATTTTTTCGCTTAAGCATAAGCTCAAAATGCTTATTGTATTCCAGCGGAAATTTGTAATTGAACACACGCTCCAAACGTCCGCCCTCTTTGTCAACAAGCTTTGTCGAGCCACCTGCACCCATTGCAAGTATGGTCTGAACCTCTTCCATTATATAGATATTATATAAACTCTCGTGACCCCACTTTGTCCAGCCTATATTTTCAAGATTTTCAAGCATATTCTTCTGTCTGTAGAGATAATAAGGCAGATAGCCGCTTTCAAGAAGTCTTTTTGTGGCATACTCTACCATTTTATCGGCTGGATTTTTCAGTACTTCCCTGTCACCGCTGTGATTTAGCCTAGCCGCACGCTTTATGGAAAGTGTGTGTACAGTGATATTCTCAGGAGCAAGCTCGATAAGCTTATCAATGGTATTCTCAAAGCTCTCCACTGTGTCTGTTGGCAGACCTGCGATTATATCGGTATTTATAGAGTTAAAACCAACTTTTCTTGCAAGGTCAAAGCTGTCAAAAAACTGTGCAGTTGTGTGCTTTCTGCCAATAGCCTCAAGAACGCTGTCATTCAAAGTCTGTGGATTTATAGATACTCTGCCACAGCCATTTGCTTTAAGCACCTTCAGCTTTTCTTCAGTTATGGTGTCAGGTCTTCCCGCTTCAACAGTGTATTCACGGACAGTTGACATATCAAAGCTGTTTGCAATGACTTTCATAACTCTGTCAAGCTGAGCAGCAGTGAGCGTGGTAGGAGTGCCGCCGCCAAAATATACGGTGTCAAGCTTTAAACCAAGCTTTTTCGTTATCTTCGCAGTATAAACTATCTCCTCACACAGCTTGTTCACATACTCAGGGATAAGCTTCATACAGCCCTCGATAGATTGCGAAACGAAAGAACAGTAGGAGCATCTTGTGGGACAAAACGGCACTGACAAATAAAGACTAAAGCTGTCCTTTTCAAGCTCATCGAGGACAGGCTTCTGGGTTATAGCAGTTTTGTATGCAATATCGCACTTTTCTTCGCTGCAAAGATATCTGCTCTCCATGGCTTTAAATATCTCCGCCTTGTTCATGCCCTCACTGAGCATATCATTCACACGCTTCACAGGTCTTATTCCCGTTATAACGCCCCATTTCGGCACAATGCCTGTTATCTCGCTCATTGCCTTAAAAAGAAGTCTTGACAGTGAAAGTTCCATGTCGCTTTCAAAATGCACAAACTCCTCTTTTTCGCAAGTCTTGCCGTCATATCTCACCTTAACGCTCAAACAAACATTGTCAGCGTTATCCTTTTTCTGAGCGAACACATAATCGTCCTCTGTATCTATGCTGTCAGAAAAAACGTGGGTAAAGAGCGTTGCAGGGATAAAAAGCTTCATTACTCCCTCAAGCTCATATTTATAATCGTTGCCGCTGAATATCAGAGTCATTTCAAAGCCTCCGCAGCCTGCCTGAGATATGGGTTATACTTTCTCTCAGCGTCAAGTGTCGTGACATTCATGTGACCTGGGTAAACAGTGAGATTTCCACCAAGGTCAGCTATTTTCATAAGCGACTTCATAAGGGCTGTGCTGCTTCCATCAGGCATATCAGTTCTGCCAACACTTCTTGAAAATAGGGTATCTCCCGAAAACATATTCATGCCGCATATGAAACAAACAGAACCGCTTGTATGTCCCCGCGTTTCCAACACGTCAAATTCAAGCTCGTCAAGCTTTAGTATATCGTCCTCTGTAAACACATTGACCTTGCCTGTGTAATTTCTGTGTCCTCTTATTCTGAAAAGATTAGCAAGCATTCCTGCGTCATCTGTAAGCTTAGGCTTATCCATAATGTGGATATACACCTCGCAGCCTGTCCTGTCTACAAGGTCAGCCACAGCACCGATATGGTCAAAATGACCGTGGGTAAGAAAGATCTTTTTAAGCGTAAGACCGTGACTCGCTATCTCACCGAGAATATAATCAGGGTCGGCAGGTGCATCGATAAGAACGCAGTTATTTTCTTCGCTTGCAACAATATAACTGTTCGTTTCACAAACACTCAATGGTTTGAGCCTATATATTTTCATTATCTGTCCTTTCTTATTTACCGCTTCTTTCAACAGAAATAACGTTCTTTATTTTCTGAAGCTTGTTTATAACATTGTTGAGCTGTTCCATTCCTGCAATGCTGACAGTTACGGAAAGCATTGCATTGCCGTTTTTCAGTTCCCTTGAGGTTGACTCATAGATAAAAATATTAATCATTGCAAGCGCTGACGAAACGTCTGCCAGCAGACCTATTCTGTCAACCGCAACGATATCCAAAGTACACTTGAAATAGCCCGTATGCTTTTCAGAACTTTCCCACTTAACATTTATCCAACGAGCGGCATTTTCAGGATCATCTTTCTGCGAAAGATAGTTCACGCAATCCTTTTTATGCACGGATATGCCGTGACCTCTCGTGATAAAGCCGACTATTTCGTCACCTGGAAGCGGATTACAGCACTGTGCAAACTTGATAGCGCAGTTGTCGATGCCGTCAACGATAACACCAGTGGAATTTTTGGAAGTCTTTATCTTATTTTCAAGGTCAGAAGTATCAGGCTGAGCCTTTTCACCATATTTCTTATTATACTCAGATTTCAGCCTTTGCATCACCTTTGAAAGCTGAACACCACCGTAACCTATGGCTGCAAAGAAATCATCAAGAGTATCACAACTGTGTCTGTGCATATCCATTTTGAGAAAGTCCTCAAGTTCTTCCTCAGGCACTCTTATATTATTTCTGCGGAACTCTCTTTCAAGAGCATTTCTGCCCTCAAAGATATTTTCCTCTCGTCTTTCCTTTTTGAACCATGAACGTATCTTGGATTTGGCTTCATTGGTCTTGCAGATATTAAGCCATGAACGGCTTGGACCATGACCTTCAACGTTGGTAGTAAGTATCTCGATTATCTCGCCTGTTTTTATCTGATAATCATAAGACACCATTTTCTTGTCTACCTTTGCGCCGCACATCTTATGACCCACCTGTGTGTGGATAGCATAAGCAAAGTCGATAACAGTTGAGCCAACAGGCAGTGTTATCATATCGCCCTTTGGAGTGAAAGCAAAGACGTCCTCAGGAGCAAGGTCATTTTTGATAGCCCTTACTATCTCTTCAACGTCGTTTGACTCCTGCTGTGACTCGATTATCTGTCTTATCCATGCAAGGCGCTGATCGTCCTTTGAGCTACCCCTTACGCCCTCTTTATATTTCCAATGAGCGGCGATACCGTATTCAGCCGTTCTGTGCATTTCCCATGTTCTTATCTGAACCTCGAAAGGTATTCCCTCTCTGCCGATAACAGTCGTGTGAAGCGATTGATACATATTAGCCTTAGGAGTGGAAATATAATCCTTAAATCTATTTGGGATAGGTCTGAACATATCGTGGATTATGCCAAGTACGTTATAGCACTCGGTAACTGTATTGACGATAATTCTTACGGCATAACGATCATATATCTGGTCTATCTCCTTGCCGTCACGATATACCTTTTTATAAATACCATAATTGCTTTTAACTCGACCCTCGATAAGGGGAACAGGGTCAAAATCCTTTTCAAGCCTGTCATGTATCTTGTGCTTGATGTTTTCAACAAGCTGTTCACGGCTGCCCTTTCTGAGCTGCATTTGCTCGTCTATCTCGGCATAAGCATAAGGATCAAGATAGTAAAAAGCAAGATCTTCAAATTCATCTTTAATTGAGCGTATTCCAAGGCGGTGAGCTATCGGTGCATAGATGTTCATTGTTTCATGGGCGATAGTTCTGCGTTTTGAATCTTTGCAATAATTAAGAGTACGCATATTGTGAAGTCTATCTGCAAGCTTTATGATAATAACACGAATATCCTCGCTCATTGCAAGGAGTATTTTTCTGATATTCTCGGCTTTCTGCTCGTCTTTGGTGAAAGTTTCTACCTTTTTCAGCTTTGTAACGCCATTTACAAGCATTGCAACGTCTGAGCCAAAATTCTTCTGTAATTCTTCAAGAGTGCATGGAGTGTCCTCCACAACGTCATGAAGAAGTGCTGCACAAATAGTATCAGTATCCATGCCAAGCTCCAAAAGAATATATGCAACAGACAGCGGGTGGGTTATATACGGCTCGCCAGACTCTCTTTTCTGATTGTGATGATACTTTTCAGCAAGTTCATAGGCGGAAACGATTTTTGACAGATCGTACTGCCTCTCGCCATCAAGTATTTTCTGAATAAGTGCATCAATGGAACACACCGACCTCTCACCTATATGCTCAGGCTTTGAAGCTTCAGGCACAGCGTCGATATAGTCAGGAGAAGCTGTAGGAGCAGGCTTTTCTTCAAACTGCTCTTTAACCACGGCTTCGGCAGGAAGATCTTCTTCACTGACAGTTTTTATCTCAGGTATATTTTCTATCTTATCCATTTCAGCAGGATCAAGCAAAATATTCTCTTTATCTGACATTTTAGTTACCTGCCTTTCCAAGCATTTCATTCAGCTTAACAAGAGTTTCAGAGTCCTCAAGATTTACCTTTTGTTTCGGCACAACGTAGCTTATTTTCATAGTTGCGAGTCTGAACTCAATAAGACCCTTATCACGAAAAATATCAACACAAATATGCAGTTTGCAATAATTCATGCTGTCGCTTGATATTTTCATGAAAAGATTATCCAACGTAATATTCTTAACTGCACTTATGTATTTATATACGCCGATAAGCTCCTGCCTTGTCGGGATTATTTTTCTTATAAAACTTGCAGGAAGCTGTTCCCCGCGCATGAGCTTTTCATAACAATCCTTTGCAGCAAAATATCTTTCCTGCTTTACTCCACTCAATCTATGGTCGATAACTCTTATGGATATGGACTCACGGTTATTGAACACATTTATTCCAAGCTCCACGAGCATATCAAGCTTATCACCAACTGCGAAACAAGCTTTTTCAGGTGCAAGGGAGAAAATAAGAGCCTGTCCTCTATAGCTTCCATATGAAAACTCGATCTTTGTATGCTTGCCCTGTGACAGCGGTATTATCTTATCTACTCTCACTCCAAGCATTGCAAAAACTGGAGCAGGGTTCTCTGCACCAAAAGGCTCCATTGCTGCAAGACCCTTTACATTATCAAGGTTGATATCCTGCGGCATAAGAAGCTTATCCGCTATAAGCTCAACGCTAGGGAATTTCTCCATAGGATCGCTGTATTCATACACCATTTGAGTGAACTTTTCGATGTTCTCAGCCTTCAGCGACAGACCTCCTGCACACTCATGTCCACCAAATTTATCAAGCAGCTCTCCGCAATGCTGAAAACACTTGAATATATTGAAGCCCTTTACGCCTCTCGCAGAGCCTCGTGCGTTTCCATTGTCATCAATTGAGATTATAACATTCGGCTTTCCGTAAAATTCCAAAATGCGTGAAGAAACAATGCCAATAACTCCGTGGTGCCAGCCCTTGCCTGAAAGCACAAGCACTCTATGATCAAGAGTTTCAGGGTGAGCGTTTATATAGTTTACTATTTCTGTCATTATCTCTGTTTCCGTCTGCTTGCGCTGGGCGTTAAGATTTAAAAGAGTGTCAACATAATTCTCAGCGTCCTCCGGGTCTTCGCTGAGAAGTGTTTTTACCGCTGTAAGTGGTGAGCCAAATCTGCCCGAAGCGTTTATAACAGGGGCAATCCTAAAAGCAATGCCTGTTGAGTCAAGAGCATTTCTATCAAGCTTTGCTTTATCTATAAGATAGTTTAGTCCCAATATTTCGGTGTTTGCAAGATATTCAAGACCACGCTTGACAATAGTTCTGTTTTCCCCTGTGAGTGGCACAACGTCCGCAACTGTACCGATAGCACAAATGTCGGCATACTGTTCCATAACAGTGTCATAACTGCCGCCGTCAAGTGCAGCACAAAGCTTGAAAGCTACACCAACTCCTGCAAGGTCTTTGTATGACGAAGGACAATCTGCACGATGCGGATTAACGATAGCCCTTGCCCTTGGAAGCTTCTCAGGAGGTTGGTGGTGATCTGTGATAACAAGTTCCATATCAAGCTCAGCAATACGCTCAGCTTCCTCGACCGCAGAAATGCCGTTATCCACGGTGACGATAAGCTTAACACCCTTTTCTGCAAGCATTTCAATAGCTTCCATGTTCATGCCATATCCAGCCTCACGCTCAGGAATATAGTACATAACGTTTGCGCCCATGCTTTCAAGATAGTTGTAAAGTATAGTGGTGGACGTAACTCCATCGCAGTCATAGTCACCGTAAATACAAATAATGTCATACTGATCAACCGCCTTGTTTATTACATCGGCGGCTATAGCCATATCCTTTATAAGAAAAGGATCACTAAGTTCTTCGCCTTTAAAAAAATCAGCAAGGCTGTCAAAGTCAGTGAAACCCCTTGAAGTCATGACGTCTAGGGTAAGGCTTTTCAAGTCACACTTGTTCATAAACTCTGCAGTTTTCACAGGGTCAGGTCTGTTTATTCTCCATTTTTTCATATAGAAATAGTCCTTTACGCAAATTTACATTCATTATTCATTATACCACATAAACTGCCTTTTTTCAAGTAGCATCAAGAAAAAGTGTGAAATATTATGTAGTGCTACAATAGATATTGGACAAAATTAAGAAAAAAGAAAAGAGAGATAGGCAAAAATCTGATAAAATAAAG